>JAJYKG010000058.1 GCA_021788795.1 Thermoplasmata archaeon
ACGTACATCGTCCAGCTGCCGACGTCCTACGAGATGGCATCGGACACGATCGTCCCGTTGGGCTCCATCACCACCTACAACTTCACGCGGGTCACGGTGGACCCCGGCCTGACGACGGGCACCCCGGTCATCCGCATGGTGATCCAGCGGGCCCTGAGCGGGACCGCCCGCGCGACGGTGATCGCACCCACCGGGAAGTTCTACGTGTCGAACGCGTCGTTCGACAACTACCAGGCGTACCTCGCGGCGAACACGAGCATCACGTTCAGCGGCCAGCAGAGCACAGACCCGGTCGGCGACATCACGAAGGCGAACTTCACGTGGCAGTTCGAGGCAAACACGAAACCCTCCGTCGTGGGATGGGGCATCACCTCGACGCACGACTACGCCACCGCGGGCCAGTACACGGTCAACCTGACCGTCCTCCAGACGGGCGGCAACGTCACGTACCGGAACATCACGGTCTGGGTCGACGGAACCCCGCCCGTCGCGAACTTCAAGACGAACTACACGGGCAGCGGCTCCGCGGTGGGGATGACCCTCCACGTGAACCAGTCCGCGAGCGTGAAGTTCACGAGCCTGTCGACGGACCTCGCCTACCCGGGGAAGTCCGGCCTCATCCTGAACTCCGGCTACAAGTGGGTCCTCGACAACACGAGCGTCCCGGACGCCACGGGCAACATCGTGAACTGGACGTTCAGGAAGCCGGGCTGGTACAATGTCATCCTGAACGTGACGGACGCGGTCGGTAACCCGGGCGTGAACGCCACGATGGTGATCATCGTGAACGACACGCAGGCGCCGGTCCCCTCGTTCGTCATCCTGGACCCGAGCAACGACTACGCCCCGGTGACGACGCTGATGGAAGGCAAGCTGTACACCTTCAACGCCTCCACGACGACCGACAACTACGACTCGCTGGCGAACCTGACCTTCAACTGGACGATCGCGGGACCCATCTTCCTCGCGAACGGGACCGCGCTCGGGGGCGCGAGCCATCCGTTCGACGGGATGAACATCACCTTCGGATGGTCCTCCTGGAACCTGAGCTACGCGGTCACCCTGACGGCCAAGGACCGCGGCTTCGGAAGCGGCATCCCGAACGTCGGGACGAAGACGTTCAACGAGAGCGTCCAGATCGATTGGACGAAGCATCCGGACCTCTACGTGAACGTCGGCACGGCGAAGATCTCCAGCTCGAGCCCGGAGAGCGGCCAAACGGTCACGATCACGCTGAACGTGACGAACAAGCCGAACCGCGGGACCGCGAGCAACGTCTACGTGACGGTCACCGAGGGCACGGGCACCGGGGCCGCGACCCTGATGGAGAAGCACTTCGTCGGCAACGGCTGGTCCATGAAGGACAAGAGCGGCAACGCGGCGACCACGATCCCCTCCGGATCCACGGTGGGACTCACGATCACCGTGACCGTGGTGGGTCAGGGGAATAAGACGCTGACCGTCCTCGTCGCGGACACGAACGAGCCGTACACGGTCGTCACGGCGGAGAACCAGGCAACCCTGTACATCAACGTGGTCCAGCCGGCCTGGGTGACCTACGCGATCATCGGCGCGATCGCGGGCGTCTTCCTGGTGGTCATCGGCGCCATGTACTACCGCCGCAAGGTGAAGGCGGGCGACTGGCAGCCGCGGTTCCGGCGCTCCAAGGAAGGCGAGGGCGGCAAGGAGAAGCCCCGGAAGGAGAAGGAAGCCAAGGAAGAGAAGAAGCGCCTGTGACGGCGCTCCTCTTCCCTTTTCCCTTTTGTCCTCCTCTTTTTCACATCTCTCTCGGGGCCACGAGCCCGAGGCCGTCCAGCGCGTTGCGCAGGACGACGCGGGACGCGTCCACGAGCTCGACGCGGGCGCCGCGCAGGCCCTCGCTGCCCGCGTTCAGGACAGGGCAGTCCCGGTAGAACTGGTTGAACTGGGCGGCCAGGTCGGCCGCGTAGCCCGCGACCGCGTGCACCCGGCGGCCCAGCGCCGCGTCCCGGACCACGGAAGGGAACCTCGCGATCCGCCGCAGGAGGAGCTGTTCCTGGGGGTGGACGAGCAGCCTCGGATCGCCCGTCGTCCGCGGCCCCGCGCGGTCGAGGATGCTGCAGGCCCTCGCGTGGGCGTACTGGAGGAACGGCGCCGAGTTCCCTTCGAAGTTGAGCGCCTCCTCCCATCGGAACACGATCCGCTTCTCGGCCTGCACGCGGGCGATGTTGTACCGAACCGCGCCCACGCCCACGAACTCGGCGATCTCGCGCTTCCGACCCTCGGACAGGTCCGGCCGCCGCTTCGCGACCTCCTCGCCGGCCCGGGCCACGGCCTCGTCCAGGAGGTCGTCGAGGTTGACCACGACGCCGCGCCGGGTGGACATCTTCCCCTCGGGCAGGCTCACGAACGCGTAGAAGACCGTCTCCGGCGCCCACTCGATCCCCATGAGGCGGAAGGCGGCCTTGAGGCGGTCGAAGGTGAGCTTCTGATCCTCGCCGAGGACATTGATCGCCACGTCGCAGCGGCGCATCTTGTCGAGGTGGTAGGCGATGTCCCGCGTCGTGTAGAGGGACGTCCCGTCCGCGCGGACGAAGAAGTACTTGGCCGCGTCCCCCTCGAGGCCGAACGACGAGAGGTCGAGGTAGTGCGAGCCCCCCTCCTCGTGGCTCAGGGGCATGAGGCGCTCGATGACCTCCTGGACGCGCCCGTCCAGGATGGAGTCGCTCTCCCAGTAGAACGAGTCGAACGCCACCCCGAGGCGCGCCAGGGAGGCGAGGATGCCCGAGAGGACCTCCTCCGCGACCTTCCGCACGTCCTTCGTCAGGGCGACGTCGCCGAGCTCGAAGCGCCGGATCATCTCCGCGACGTCCGCCTTCGCGGCGGCGTCGTGCTCGAAAATCTCCGTGGCCTTCTGGTAGTACTTGATGAAGCGGTAGTCCGCCTTGTCGACGTCCGGCGGGCCGACCTGCGCCGGGGTCAGGTGGCGCGTGCCCCAGTACTGGACGACCATCTGCCGCCCGACGTCGTTCACGAGGTACTCGCGCGTCACCGGATAGCCGGCCATCTTGAGCAGACGGCCGAGGGCGTCCGCGAGGATCGGGTTGCGCGCGCGGCCCACGTGGAGCGGGCCGGTGGGGTTCGTGCTCGTGTGCTCCAGCAGGATCCGCATCGGCTGGGCGGGCGAGGAGCCGTAAGCCTCGCCCAGGGAGGCCACGGACCCGAGGACGTGGGCGGCGAACGCCGCCGGTTCCGCCGTGAGGTTCACGTAACCGCCGACGGCCTGGAGGCCCGCGAACGGCTCCGGCGCCGGGACGAGGGCTGCCTCCGCGGCGATGGCGGGCGGCGCCTTCCTGAGTTCCTTGGCGTACGGGAACACGGCGAGGGAGAAGAGCCCCTTGTCCTCCGGCGCCTCCACGAGATCCGCATGCGTCCGCACCCCGAGGCGCGCCTCGATGGCCGTGCGGACCGCCTCGGCGCGCTCCCTCAGCTCGGCCCACGGATCGTGGCCCATCACGTCACCCGGTACCGCAGGATCGCGGCGATGCCGCCGAACGCCCGCAGGAAGAGCTCGCCCTCCTCGGACTCCTTGGAGATGAGCTCGACCTTCGTGCCGGACTGCGACGCGAGGGTGCTGAACTCCTCCACGATGTCCCTCTTCTCGACGACCGTCAGCGCGCCCTCGTCCTGGGGGCACCGCGGCAGCGTCGCCTCGTCCGCGACGGTCCGCTCGCCTTCCCAGTCCCCGTTGGCGCATCGGAGCCTGAGCCGGAGCTTCCGGAGGCCCTCGGACACGAGCAGGGTGTCCACGGCCCCGAGCTCGAGGGCGTGCCGCACCTGGTCCTCGCCGTACGCGGCGAGGCCGCCCTCCTCCTTCCGGATCTCGTCCAAGAGTTTCTGGACGAGGGTCTTCTCCCGCATCAGGTCCAGGTCGGAGAGGATCGAGCGCGCCTTCTCCACGAGCTCGCGGAGCCCGTACTCGTCCGTGTAGCCCGTGTCCAGGTAGGGCTCGAGGATCTTCTTCTTCAGCTCGTGGTGGATGTAGTCCTGGGTCGCGAAGTACTCCTTCGTGTAGCCCGGGCCGCCGATGATGATGCCCTTGATCTCGGGACGGCTCACGAAGGCGTCCGTCATGACGTTCGCGACCTTCTCGTACCACTCGTGGGCGGCGATCTCGATGAGCCGCTCGAACCGCCGGGCGCTCTGACCGCCCATCCGGTGCTTGGAGGGCACCTGGGACTGCATGTTCTTGAGGACCTCGATCCGCTTCCCGCGGAGCAGCCCCACCGTCGCTTCGGCGCGGTCAATCACGACGAGGCCGTAGAGTTCCTTCTCCGTCATCATCTCGTGGAGCGGCTCGGTGAAGAACTTGGAGTCGCAACGGTAGAGGAACGACTGCACGGGCTCCGGCGGCTCCAGGACGAAGGCGACCATCTCGGTCTGGTCCGCGCCGATCTGCTTGTGCCCCGCGAACACGACGAGCCCGTTCGGCGGCGGCATGCGGTAGCCCTTGATCCGCGAGATGCACGACTCGATCGCCTGCTGCACGTGCTTCCGCGTGGTCTGGCTCTTGATGTTGGAGGACTGGGAGATCTCGCCGCGGAGGTAGTTCGTGACGTCGAAGATGGGCCGGCCGGGCGGGATGTAGACGCTCACGAGCTCGGTGCCGCGGCCGTCGGCGGCCTCGATCTCTTCGAGAGAGCGGCGGAACTTGTACTTGTCCATCTCCGACATTTGGGCCATTTCATCGACCCAACGTCCTTGCGCTATAAAGCAGTTCGGCTGGGCGCGGCTCCCATGGAGACGAACGGGTCCCCGTCGAACACTTTTTATCGTGCCCCGCGTTTCGCAGAGGAGAGCGAGGTCGCATGGAGAAGGTGGTGGTCTCCCTCGGGGGCTCGGTCCTCGTGCCCGGCGAGGAGGACGCCCGCTTCCTGCGGGACCTGGCCGGGCTCCTGCGCGCCGTCTCGCGGCACGTCCGGCTCTTCGCGGTCACGGGGGGCGGCCGCGTGGCCCGCTACTACATCGAGACGGGGCGCGAGCTCGGCGTCCCGGAGCGGCGCCTCGACGAGCTCGGCATCGGGATCACGCGCATGAACGCGAGGCTGCTCGGCGCCGCCCTCAAGGGGCGCGCGAACCGCGAGCCCGCCACGAGCTACGCGGGGGCCGCGCGCCTCGCGCGCCGCCATGCGATCGTCCTCATGGCCGGCACCCGCCCGGGGCACACCACGGACCGGGTGAGCGCGTCCCTGGCCCGCTTCGTCGGGGCCGGGCGCATCGTGAACGCGACCTCCGTGGACGGCGTGTACACAGCCGACCCGCGAGACCACCCGGACGCGCGGCGCCTCGACCGCATCACGTTCGAGGAGCTCGTGCGGCTGACCGGGGAGGGACACAAGGCCGCGGGCCCGAACGTGGTGTTCGACCCCGTCGCGGCGCGCATCCTGGCGCGGGACCGGATCCCTCTAAGCGTGGTCCGGGGCCGCGACCTCGAGGCGCTGGAGGCGGCGATCCTCGGCCGCCCCTTCCCGGGGACGCTCGTGTCCGACTGAGGGGGACGGCCCACGCGCCGGATCACCGCGTACCGGTTCCTGACGGTCTTCTGCCTGGGGACCGCCGCGGCCGCGCTCGGCCTCGCGGCAGTCGCCCTCGGCCTGGCCCGCGCCTTCGAGGCCGGCGCCGCGGCCGTGTGCGCCCTCGTCTTCTTCATCCCGGGCCTCCTCTTCCTGCGGCACTGGCAGCGGCTCGGCTCGCGGGACCTGGCCCTCGCCCACGTGGCCGGCCTCGCGGAGGCGGAGGGCGTCGTGGACGCGAAGACGCTCGCGCAGCGGCTCGGCGTCCCGGAGGCGGACGCGGCGAAGATCGTGCGCATCGCGATCCGCGAGGGCCGCCTCCGGGGAGAGATGGACGCGTCCGGCCGCTTCGTCGCGGCGAATGCGCCGAGGTGCGCGGCCTGCGGGAAGCCCGTGCCGCGGAGCGTCGGTCCCGGGGCCTGCCCGGCCTGCGGGAAGCCGGCGGCAGGGGGCGCATGACCGTGCCGTTCCGCGCCTTCATCTCCGCCGACCTCCCGCCCCTCCCGGCGCTCGGGGAGCTCGCGCGGGACCTGGGCGCGGCGAGCCGCGACCTCAAGGTGGTCGCCACGGACCACCTGCACCTCACCCTCAAGTTCCTCGGGGACACGGAGGAGGGCCTCGTGCCGGAGATCGTCGGCGCGATGCGCGAAGCCTGCGCCGGGGTGGGGCCCTTCACGATCCGGGTGCGCGGGACCGGCGCCTTCCCGAACCTCGCCCGCCCCGGCGTCCTCTGGGTGGGCATCGAGGGCGGCGAGCCCCTCGGCCGCATCGCGCAGGTCCTGGACGAGCACCTGGTCGCCCTCGGCTTCACCCGCGAGCCGCGGCCGTGGTCGCCCCACGTCACCCTGGCCCGCGTCCGCGGCCGGCGAGGCCTCGACCGCGCGCAGGAGATCCTCCGGGCCCATGCGGAGGAGACCTTCGCGGAGGTCCGGGTCGACGAGGTCCGGCTCAAGAAGAGCGTCCTGGGGCCCGGCGGGCCGGAGTACACGACCGTGGACGCGGTGCGCCTCGAGGACTGAGGCGGACGGGGCTCAGTCCTTCTTGTCGGCGAAGATCTGCAGCTTGTCCCACTCGATCGTGTGCTTCAGGCGGTACTTCTGCAGGACCCGGCTCACCTGCTCCGTGACGCGGGCCACCTCGACCGTCTTCCCGCGGCCGTAGATGTAGAACTCGACGTCGCTCGAGATGGGGAAGATCATCCGCATCGCGCCCTCGCGGTTGTAGCCCTCGGGCTTGCGGTTCAAGCGCAGGTCCCGCAGGTTCTCCTCCACGAGGACGTCGATGTTCTCCATGTCCTCGGGCAGCTGCTGCGTCTCCTCGAGGAACTTCAGGAACAACGGTTTGAAGGCGGGCACGAGGTTCTTCCACTTCACCTTCTGGTCGAACTTGATGTGGCCGCTCCGCGCCCTCATGGACCGTTTGGATGAGCCATGTTCTATTTAACGCTGCGGCCGCGTCCGGAGGCGAGAGGAGAGGCAAAGCGGCAACCTTAAGGGGGGACGCCACTTCGTCGCGGCGATGCGGACGGCCCTGACGATCGCGGGCAGCGACTCCGGGGGCGGAGCGGGCATCCAGGCCGACCTGAAGTCCTTCGCCGCCGCGGGTGTCCACGGGACGTCCGTGATCACGTGCGTGACCGCGCAGAACACGAAGGCGGTCACCTCCATCTTCCCCCTCCCCGCCGCGGAGATCCGCGCCCAGATCCGGGCCGTGCTCGACGACTTCGACGTCCGCGGCGCGAAGACCGGGATGCTGTACTCCGCGGAGATCGTCCGGATCGTGGCCGAGGAGCTCCGGGGCACGTCCTTCCCCCTCGTGGTCGATCCCGTCATGGTCGCGACGGTCGGGGCGCGGCTGGACCGGGAGGACTTCCGCGACGCCCTCGTGGAGCACCTGCTCCCGCGCGCGGACCTCGTGACGCCGAACCGCAACGAGGCGGAGAAGCTCTCCGGCCGGACCCTGGAGGGGCTCGGGGACATGGAGGCCGCGGCGCGCGCGATCCGGGACCTCGGGCCCCGCGCGGTGCTCGTCAAGGGCGGCCACGTGGCCGGGGAGCTCGTGGACGTGCTCTACGACGGCGTCCGGATGCGGCACCTGCGGAGCTTCCGCTACCCCAAGGAGTTGCACGGCGCCGGCTGCACCCTCGCCGCGTCCATCGCCGCCTATCGGGCTCAGGGCCAGCCCCTGCTCGAGGCCGTGCAGTCGGCCCGCCGCCGCGTGGCCTCGGGCTTCCTCACCTCGTACCGCGCAGGCCGCGGCGTGGAGATCATCAACTCCTCCTTCCGGGAGGACCGCTACGGGGTGTGGCGGGCCCTCATGGAGGCAAGCCCCCGATTGTCAACCATCGTCCCTCCCCGCCTGCGGCCACGGCGGGGGCCGGAGATGCTCTTCGCCCTCCCGGGCGCGACCTCGGCGGCGGACGTGTGCGCATGGAGGCGGGCGGAGGGCGCCGCGACCTTCGGGGTGACGCCCGCAGAAGCGCGCGTCCCCCTGGCGGTCCTCCATGTCAACCCGACCTTGCGGGCATCGGCAACCTTAAAGTATCCCGCGAAAAATGCCAGCCGGTTCGCGTCCGGACGCCCGGGCACCTTGGTCCTCGGGCCCGAGACGCGCCAGGGGCGGCCCCCGGACGGCCGGATCGAGCGGGCCATCGTGGAGGCGGGGACGCCCGTGGACGTCCTCGTGGACGCGGCGCACGGAGGCAGTGACACGACTCTTCGAGTCTTCGGCGAGGATCCTGGGCGGGTCCTGCACAAGCTCCGCCCCGTCCTCCGGGCGGCGAGGGCATGAAGATCGCCCTCTTCACGGACAGCTACCTGCCCACCGTGGACGGCGTGGTCACGTCCGTGCTCACGACGCGGCGGCAGCTCGAGGCGGACGGCCACGAGGTCGTCGTCTTCGCGCCCGAGGACCCGCGGCACCCCATCCGGCGCGAGGCGAACACGATTTTCGTGCGGGCCCGCGAGCTGCGGAACTACCCGGGGTACCGCTTCGCGATGCTCCCGGGCCGCGAGGTCGACCAGGTCAAGGAGATGGGCATCGACGTGATCCACATCCACGGCGTCGGGACCGTGGGGATCAAAGGCCTCTGGGCGTCCTGGCAGGCGCGGATCCCGAGCGTCCAGACGTTCCACACGATGATCCAGGACACGCTCCCCTTCTACTCGCCGTTCGGCATCAATCTCCACGTGCTGGAGCGAGGCCTGCGCCTCTACCTGCGTGTCTTCCTGCGGAAGTCCACGGGCGTCGTCGTCCCGAGCCGCGCAATCCTGGACGAGATCCTCGCGCTCTCGCCGCAGGCGCCCATCGCGGACGTCATCCCGACCGGCGTCGACCCGGACCGCTTCTCTCCCTCCGTCTCCGGCAAGAGCATCCGGACCAAGTGGGGGCTGAACGGCAGCGACGTCATCCTGCACGTCGGCCGGATCGCTCCGGAGAAGAACCTCGGCACGGTCATCCACGCGTTCCCGCGCATCCAGGAGAAAGACCCGGACGCGAAGCTCCTCGTCGTCGGTTCGGGGCCGTGGCTCGAGCGGTACTACGACCTCGTGCGGCACATGGGCCTCACGGGGGACGTCATCTTCACGGGCTTCGTGCCCGACGCGGACCTGCCGCGGTACTATGCCGCGGCGGACGCCTTCGCCATCGCGTCCAGGTTCGAGACCCAGGGCCTCGTCGTCCTGGAGGCCCTCGCCGCGGGCTGCCCGGTCGCGGGGGCGGACTACCGGGCCATCCCGGAGTTCGTCCACCAGGGGGAGAACGGCTACCTCTTCAACCCCTCCGACGGGAAGGGGTGCGCGGACGCGGTCCTCCAGTGCCTCGAGCACCGGGACGCGCTGCGGGCCGCTGCGCGCGCGAGCGCGCTCCCGTTCTCCGTGGCGAAGTGCACGCGCCGCCTCGAGTCCGTGTACGAGCGCCTGCAGACCGTCTGAGCCGGTCCAGCATGGCGTTTCGGATCCCGGGCCAATGATCTTGGAGGCACACCGTTCGTCCATCAGCCGGCGACGATGACATGCCGTTTACCCTTCTCGAAGAATCCACCCTCGACACGGAGGGCGGGAGCCCGGTCTGACATCCGTCCAAGTAGAGGATTGTTCGCACGAAAGGGCGCGGCTCCTCTGGGGAACCCCGCAAAGACGATCAGGGACGGGTTGACATTCGATATCGACGAGCATCGGCTACGCAGCGGCCGATCGGGTAGCTTCCCGATAAGTCCCATGGGCAACCGACACCGCGATGTTAGAGTAGGCGTCCACGATGTTGCGGCAATATGCGGCATACGGTCCGGGCCGGTCCAGGATCCGATACACGTGCCGATCCACGGCAATTCGCGCAACACCGCGGGGGTCTACCCGTAGCACGGTCTGGCCGAAGGGGAGGATGAGCACGGACCAGAAGTGCGGCAGACCATGGAGCCGCGCGATCCGGATTGTGAGGTGTCCGCGCCGAGCGTGGGCCATCGTCACAAGATGGCGCCGTCGCAGGAACGAGGCGAATCGAGCCGGGTCCGGGAAACGCTCCGGACCGAGGTCGATATCGACCGAGGTCGGGCGGTCTGCCGTGACATGGGTCCCTTGCATCGCTGCCAGCAAGATCGGGTGGATGAAGTCGAAGGGTTCTTTTCCAAAGCTGGCGAATACAACCATGAAGAGCATCACGACGCTTGCTAGGCCCAGAAGGATTGCGGCCGCGACAGGGCCGCACACAAGATACAGAACGC
>JAJYKG010000059.1 GCA_021788795.1 Thermoplasmata archaeon
TTGGAGGCGAGACGCATGGGGAGCTGGATGTTCTCCTCCGCGGTGAGGGTGGGGACGAGGTTGAAGAACTGGAAGACGAAGCCGACTTGGTTCCGGCGGTACTTCACCAGGTCCGCGTCGCTCAGGTCCGGGACGTTCACGCCGTCCACCTCGATCCGTCCCGCGGTCGGCCGGTCGATGCCGCCGACCAGATTGAGCAGGGTCGTCTTGCCGCAGCCGCTCGGCCCTTGGACCGCGACCAGCTCGCCCTCGGCCACGGTCATGTCCAGCCCGCGGAGGGCGATGACCTCCGACTTCCCGGTGCGGTACACCTTCATCAGGTCCTTCATCACGATCTCCGGCACGTCAGCCACCCCGCATCTTCAGCACGCGAGCCACGTTCATCCGGGCAATCCTCCAGGAGACGAGGACCGTCGTCCCGAGCATGGCCACGGGGGCCAGCAGCACGAGCACGACCGCTTCCAGGGGGAACACGAAGAGGCTCGGGACGATGAGCTCGAGACCCCCGTAGACGGGCGCTGTCACGGAGATCGAGAGGTACCCGGTCAGCAGGCCCACGGCGAACCCCATCACGACCCCGAGGACCATGATCACGAACGCTTCCCCGACCAGCAGCGCCGCCGTCTGCCAGCCGCTCGACCCCCGCGCCGTGATGCCGGCGAACTCGACCGTCCGCTCGAGGCTCGCGGCGTAGACGATCAGGCCCAGCCCTGCCGTGAGGATGACGACGATGAAGGCGATCTCCATCTCGATGAACCCGAAGAACGAACCGCCGGAGAGGCTCCCGCCCATCTGGTGGAGCACATCACGGTAGACAACGACGCTGGGGGAGCCGAGGGCGTAGATGTCGCCCTCCACCGTGCTCGAGTCCGCCCCCGGATTGAGGGAGACGAGGAAGTGGTCGGAGG
The DNA here is from genome assembly GCA_021788795.1 of Thermoplasmata archaeon. Lineage (GTDB taxonomy): Archaea > Thermoplasmatota > Thermoplasmata > RBG-16-68-12 > RBG-16-68-12 > RBG-16-68-12. The sequence continues at coordinate 909 of JAJYKG010000059.1, forward strand.
AGTAGTAGGTGACGCCGGCTCCCGCCGCGATGAACTTCGCCAGCGTCGCCGGGCTGCCGTAGATCACGTCGGGGGCGCTGACCGAGCCGTAGAACGAGCCCGGGTAGGTCCCCGGGAGGAAGCGCACGAGCCCGCCGACGGTGACCGTCGCGGTGATCACCTCGGGCGTGTTGTTCTGGGAGGTGGTCATCGTCAGAGGCAGGGAATCGCCCATTTGGAGCGCGGCTTGCCTCCCGTAGTTCCCCGTGATCAGGACCTGGCCCGGCGTCGCGAGCACGTCCTTCGCGGCGGCCTCGCTCGCGGGGTTCTCGAAGTAGAACGCGGCGGGGTTCGAAACGGAGAAGTATGTGGACGGATCGAGCGCGACCACGGAGGCATAGCCGTAGCTGCCACCGATTCCCGCCTGCGCATTCACGGACATCACCGGGCTCACGCCGCTCACGCCGGCCACGTGGCTCAGGTTCGTCCCGAAGCTCGACTCTTGCGTCGCGTTCGCGTTGTAGGGGACCGTGACGGACATGTCCGCGCCGATGCTCGCGCGGATGCTCTCCGTCTGCATCGCCTGCTGGGACGCCAGCGACGAGGTGACGAACACGCCGAACGCGAGCCCGAGGGCGATGATGATCGCGATATTGGAGGACCGGCGGGGGTTCCGGGACAGGTTCCGGCTAATCACGTGCTCCAAGTTCCTCGCGAACGGCCGGAGGACGCGAGACATCTTCTCGTAGACCTTGCCCGTCGACCGAGTCATGAGGCGGACGGACCCGATGATGAGCAGGACCGGCGCGAGGGGGAGGGAGGCCACGAACACGAACCCAATCAGGAACATGAAGAAGCCCGAGGGGCTCGAGAGCATGTACCAGTACACGAGGTACACGGCCACGCTGTACCCGATCATCACAATGTCCCAGATCGGGGTGTAGTGGAGGCGCGTCTCCCCCGGGGCATAGTAGCGCAGGGTCTCGATGATCGGGAGGCTGGCGGTGCGTCGCGCGGAGCGGTAGCTGGCGATTCCCATGAAGATCGTGCTCAGGATCGTCACGAGGATCACCGTCTCCGGCGAGAGGGACACCGTGGAGTAGGTCGCGGAGGTCCCGAACGGGGTCACCATGGCGATGAGCAGTCGGCTCAGACCCAGGCCGAAGAGGAGGCCGAGGACCGTCGCCACGAATCCGCCAAGCAGGGACTCCATGACGAGGAGAATGGCGACCTGCCGACGGCTCGCGCCTCGCGTCTTGAGCACGCCAAGCTCCCGCCTCCGCTCCGCGTGCCCGAGGTCCACGCCGACGGCCCCGAGGTAGAGCCCCAGCAGGATGACGGGGAACGACAGGAGGAGGTACTCGATCCGCTGGATGAGGAGGAGGATGGAGAAGGTCTGGAGGGACTGGGAGAGGTTGTCGATGATCGTGCCGGAGTACCCGGCCGCCGTCATGGCCTGGGACAGGGCGCGGTCCAGACGGGTGAGCTGGAAGGTCGTCGAGGTGAGGTCGTAGGGGTCTACGAACCGGTTCCGGTCGATCCAGATCTCGCCCTGGAACTGCGGCGGGTTGACCGCGGCGAGGTTCAGGCGGGTCAGGATCCAGTCCGCGTCCCGCAGGTTGAACACGACGATGCTGCCATAGTAGTAGGGACCGGGTCCCGGATACGGGACGATGCCGCCGTAGGAGGAGGTGGGGAACTCCAGCGTCCCGCCCAGGGTGAAGGGCAAGGAGTAGTTCAGGTAGCCCGTCCCGTTCCACTCACGGTATTCAAGGAGGACCGGGTCGCCGACCTTCACCTGGAGGATGCTCGCGGTCTGGGAGTCGAGCACGAGGGTTCCGTTCGGCAGCTGGATCGAACCGGACAGCGTGGCTCGCTGGAGCATGTAGGGGAGGTGGTCGGGGTCCACCCCCATCATCTGGCCCAGCGACGCGGTCCGGTTCGCGGGGTCCGCCGCGCTGGCCACGTCGATCCTCCCTTGGAAGCTCGTAACCGGGCGGTAGATCGAGACGTTCTGGACCCCAGGGATCGCGGCCAGGGCCGCGCGGAGGTTGCTGCCGTTCCCCTGGGCCGGAGCGACCCCCGACGGAAAGACCTGGTAGCTGAAATCGCCGGCAATGCCGCTGAGGCTCGCATCGAGCGTGGCCCGGGTGGACGAGTCGATCGCGATGAACGTGCCTGCGATGAAGGTGATCGCGAGCAGGACCCCTAGGATGGATGAAAAGGTCCGCCTCCGGTTGCGGAGGACCCCCGAGGCCGCGTAGCGCAGGAGGCTCACGGCATCCCTCGACGGGCACGCTCAATGCCGGGCCGAGGCTAATAGCTTGTGCTCATACTCGCCGGGGACGGGAGCCTCCCCACCGCGGCCCATGGGTCTATCCGAGAATCTGGGTCGCCGGCCGCTCCGCGCGCCAGCCGCGCCTGCGGAAACGCCCTTGCGAGTCGATCAACGACCCGTCCCTTGCTCGCCTCGCCGTCGATGAGACTCTTCGCAGGCATGGACCCGTCGACGAGGGGGCCCCTGGGGACCTGGCCCGGGCCACGAAGACGCCGAACGCGCGCCCGCCCGCGGAACCCCCGGCGCGAGCGGCCTCCGCCCTCCCGCGGCTCATTCTCCCTTCGAGGAGCGTCAAAGAATCCTTAACTGCCCCGGCCGCGCTCGCACCGTCCAAGGAGGCAGAACGACAAATGGCACATCCCGCGTTGGTCCTCGCTGTGCTCGCCGTCGTCGGGACGGCCGGCGCCGCGGGGTTCGCCCTCCACACGATGGACGCGTCGCCGAACCTGGTGACGGTGTCGGGCACCGTGACGGCCGTGGACTGGAACCCGCACTTCAACACGAGCGTCGAGTTCACGATGAAGAACGCAACCTCGACGATCCACGTGGAGCTCGCGCCGCCTTGGTACTGGGCGGAACACAACTACCCGGCGATCAAGGTCAACGACACCGTGAGCGTCAAGGGCGTGTTCGACGACAACAGCACGACCAGCCTCGAGGCCTGGTCCATCTCCGTCAACGGAGGTTCCTGGATCACCCTGCGGACGGGCGACATGCCCGCCTGGGCCCAGGAGAAGTCCGGACAGAGCCCCGAGATCGACCACGAGAACGAGACCTCGGACAACTGAAGCCCTGGCCGGGGCCCACCATGGACGGCCCGCCCCTGTGGCGGGCACTCCCCTTTCCCTCTCCTGACTCCTCCCCGCGAGCGCCCGTCACATCCGCGCCATTGTAGCGCCGCTGAATAGCATCCCGATTCCAACGAGGACCATCGCGCCGCCGGAGATCAGAGAACCCTCCATCATCGGCAGGAGCCCGGTGAGCATGACGCCTCCGATGATGAGCATCAGGATGCCGTAGGCGAGCATGAGTCCCCGGTACCCGGTCGGTGCGCGGCCCATCGGGGCGCGCGCGAGGGCCGTCACGGTCGCGAGGACAACCACCCCGAGGGCCAGGAGCCCCACCGCGGTCCAGTCCGCCGCCATGGCGGACGGGCCCATAGGCCCTACGAGGAGAACCAAGCCCGCGGCCAGGTCCACGAGCCCGCCGAGGACGCCGATGACGACGGAGAAGCGCACGGAAGCCCCACGGTCCTCCGCCGCGGATAAGGCTTCGTCCTCGCGAAAAGGTTTAGGGCGGCCGAAGCATGGACTCCTGCGAGACGCCATGGAACCCCTCGAGCCGCCCGGGCCTCGGTCCCTCCTTCCGGGGAGGGTCCTCTTCGAGATCCGGCGGGACCCCATCGGGACGTTCAGCCGCCTCGCGCACAGCTACGGCGACCTCGTGCGGTTCCGCGGGGGCGGGCAATCCAGTCCACGACCACGGCCGAGGCGAATACCGCGCCCCCCAGAGAGGTAAGGGCGAGCTGGATCGTCGGAGGGAGGTCCACGTTGTACGCGGTGACGGTCATCGTCGCGTTGGACGTGAACGGACCGCTGCCGAACGGGAGCTCAGCGAAGAACCAGATGACATAGGCCCCGGTCTGGGGGACGATGTACCACGTCGTCCAGGGCCCGGTGCCGTTGAGAGGCTGGCCTGCGGGCACGATGGTCGGGGGAAACCCGCCGCCATACTCCGGCGCGGTGGATCCGTTGGCGTACCAGGCCACAGTGTACGTCGCCGTGATGGCCTCGCCCGCAGTTAAGTACACGGTGGCCGCGCGCGCCGTGCCGTAGGAGGCGGTCAGGGAGGTGCCCACGGAAAGGAGCTGGCTGTTTGTGAAAGTGAGGGTCCGGGTCGGAGGCGTGGTGAAGCCCACGGCCACAGCCGCGAACAACAAGGCGATGCTCACGAGGGCCAGCACCACGATGGCGACCCCGAGGCGCCTCTCGGCCCGGCCGCGGGGAGGGCTCTCCATTGCCGCATAGCCTCGCCTCATAATCATCGGAAGGGAGATCAGGAAGGAGCCCACGGCCAAGACCACGAACCCGACCAAGGCGTACGCGACGCGGCGAGCCGCGTTGGCGGTCTGGTAGGACCACGGCATGGCGCAGAGTGGGGGCGCCGGGGTGTAAATCGGACAGCCGAATTCCGTCCCGATCACTCGCGGACCGGCGGCAGCCGCAATCAGGAACAGGACAATTGCGGAGATCCCGCCGAGGGCTCCTCCCGCTTTCTCCGTGAGCCACGACTCCTCGGCCATGGCAAGCCCCTCGGTCCGAGAGCCGCCTGCCACCGGATAAGCCTTGTCTCGCGGCAAGCTTCTTACGCTCGAAACTGGTATCCAAGGCCGACGTCAGAATCTCCGATTGAGCACGAGGCTCCCACGGGACCCGTGCAAAAGAGGGACGCGACGGCGGCGGCTCAGATAACCGTCGCGGTCGTTGCAGTGGCCGCCGCGCTTGTCCTTGGGTTCATCGTTGGCGCGGCATCCCAATCCGCACCCGTCCTCAAGCCGCTGCCGCCGCCCGGTGCCACTCTTCCGGCATCCATCGCCGTGCTCAACCAGACGCTGACCCTTCCTCCCGCCAACCTGGCTCCCTCCTTCGCCGCAAATGAGTGGGGATTCTGGGATGCCAGCATGGCCAACGGGACCTTGTATGTCGTGTGGAACGCCCCGTTCGTGATCGACGCCTGCGCGAGCTTCGGCACGGGGCCCAGCCGCGTGGACAACTTCACGGATTGCTTGGCCAATCCACCCGCCATCGAGCAGCTCAACCGCACGGGCGGCAAGATGACCTTCACTGTCCCCGACGTGACGGCTGGCCTCACCTTCTACGCCCTTTCCCCTCGCGGGCAGGCCGGGTACGTCAGCTACACGTTCTGGATGAATTCCTCTACGGGCCAGCTCGAATTTCCAGGGATCCAGTCGGGAGTCTCCCTCCCGCTCGGGCAGCCGTTGCCGCCGTACGTGTGGGAGAACCTCTCCGTCCCGCTTCCCACCGGCTACAACGCCGTCACGGTTGTTGGGAACGCTTCGCAGCCCGTGTCAATCCGCTTCAACCTGGCCTACTACTCCGTCGGTGGGTGGCAACCGGTCAGCACCTGGAACGTGAGCGGCTACTATCCCGCGACGCCGGAGCTCAACATCACCATCATGGCCATGTCCCCGATATCGGCGACGGTCAACCTCGGGGCCGTGGCCTTCGCGACGTGACCCTCCCGTACAGCCCTTCGGCCACGCAGGCATCATGAGAACTAAGTGATGGACCGATCAAGTTGAAGACCATACGACTCCCGAACCCTTCAGTCCTGTGCACGTAAGGTTTGACGACCTCTGGGGGAGAGCCGGGTCCTTCGCGGCCCCGGCATGGGTGGGGCGGATCAAATCTGTTTCACCCAAGAATGAGTGGGTCCGTCCGGACCCCGAATCAGGGAGACTCGAAGTTGATTTCAGTGCGAAGCAGAAGAAACCACTTGGACTAGGGGCTTCTGGTCGGCCTGCTCGAGGTGCTTGAAGGCCATCTCGGACCGGATGCGACCGTAGTACTGCTCCGTGGTCTTCGTGGAGGAGTGGCGCATCGCCTTCGAGACGCTCGGGGTGTCCACTTCCTTGTCGATGTACGTTTGCCCGAACGTGGAGCGGAAGTCCTTGACCTTGAACTTCACGCCGCTAATCGCCTCCACCTCGTACTTGACCCTCCGGAGGGTGGCCACGCCGATGAAATCCACGCTGCCGTCTGGGCTCCGCCAGGGCACGAGCGCCGCTTGCCGCTCGCCGTTCAGGTAGGCCTGTCGTTCTGTCAGGAAGTCGAGCACGGCCTGCCTCGCGGGCGGCGTGATCGGCGCCGGTTCGCCGGAGTTGGCGTACTTGTCCTCGCCCTTCGGGTGGGTCACGGCGATCTGCCACTTCCGAGTGTCAACGCCCGCCAGTTCTTGGGTGCAGAACTCGCTGGGCCGCAAGCCGCTGTGAGGCAACAGGGCCACCATCAGACGGCCGACGCTCCCACGCCACCCTTCCATGGTGTTCGCCGCGGCTCGAAGGCGCTCGCAGTCGTCGGCCGTGAGCACGTCGGGATCCTTCCGGGTGACCTTGGGCTTCTGGATCGTCGTGGTGTACTTCAGGTCCAGAACCACGGGGTTCCCGTAGTAGATGAGGAAGCCCTTCAGGGCGTTGAGCAGTTTCAGCTGGTAGGCGGGCTTGAGGCCCTGCCGTCGCCAGTGCTCGATCAACGCGCCGATGTCCTCGATGGACAACGTGTGGATGTCCGCCGTGGCCACGCGGAGCCTGCCCGCGGGCGCATGCCAGAGCTCCCAGATGTCCCGGCACACGTTGCGCAGGCGGCGGCGCATGTCCTTGACGGTCTCCGCGTCGTAGCCCTTCAACTTCGCAAGGTACGGCTCGATCGAAGCGACTAGGGTGTGCACTTCCACGCGCTTGTCACGCCTGGACCGATACCGCCGCTTCGACCGAACCTCGGCTCCGTTCCCATGGGTGTCTTCAACGCTGGGTTCCAGCGTCGCATGGGCATGGCTCCTCTCGACAAGCGAGCTGTCCCTGCCTCGCTCGCCGCTGCGGCCATGGGCCGAGGAGAACTTAATGCCCGTGCCTAATTGTAGTCTACTTGGCACGCTGGGCATCCCTCGGCTTCGCCTCCCCTTTCCCGGTGCCAGAAACCCCTGATGAAGCGGCTAAGCGGCACAACCTACGGGCCGTCGTCCGGCCGACCCCCAGGGACTGCGCCACCCGGGTCCACGACAGGCCTTCCTGACGCAGCCACAGGGCCTTGGCAGGCAGGCCCGGGTCTCGTGTCAGGGCCGAGACGCGGGCCCGGCCCCACATGAACTTCTCTCCGCGCTTCTCGGCGGCCGCCCGTCGTGCCGCGATGCCCGCCGCCACGCGCTCGCCAATCATCCGGCTCTCGAACTCAGCAACCCACGCGAGGACCGCGAGGACGAGTTCGGCCGTCGGTGCCTCCGGATCCCACCAGGTCTCGGACGCCGAGTAGATGCGGACGCCACAGCCCTGGAGGGTCTTGATGACCTGAAACATCTCGCCGATGCCGCGTCTCGTGAGCCTGTCTAAACGAAAGACCGCTAGGATTGTGAAGCGATGCAGGGCCGCGTCGCGCAAGAGCGTTCTGAGGACTGGGCGGTCGATGCGACGCCCCGACTCCTCCTCTTCATAGACCACGATGTCGCGCAACGGCTCGAGGCGACGAAGCGATTCGCGGCACGCCTGGACCTGCGCATCGAGCCCGTGAGGCTGCTGTGCCTTGCCCGTGGAGATCCGCGCATAGATAGCCGCAGAGCGCCCGGGACTCGTGAGATGGCGCTCGACTCTCTCTACCCCGAGCTCTCCGCGCAATTCGTGTGCCTCCATGTGGAGAAGGTCTGGCGGATGGCCGCAGCCGCCTCGGCGTCTCTCTCCAATTTCAAATCAAAATGCATCGACTTGCCGCAGACTTTGCACGGTAGGTCGAAGCGGCCATACGCCGCGTGGAACCCGCGGTCGTAGGCCTCGTCAAGTTCTTTCTTCCGGATGTCTAGGACACGACGGGCCATCTCAGCCAACGAGAGCCCGCTTCTCTTGCGCATCGCTTCGAGTTTGGCGTGCTCCTCCTTCGTCAGCCGGAAGGAGACGGTCGGATGAGCGGCCTCATACTTTAGCCGTGACGGCGGCACATGCTTCCGAGCCACCTTCTACGCCCTCCCGAGGACCGCCTTCGAGTCATGAGGGGGCCACAGCTGGGTCGCGAGGAGGGCCAGCTTCGTGGAACGGTCAAGGCAACCGAGACGAATCCCGTTCTGCGGCGAACGTGGGTCCGGCGAGGCGTTCATTGGGAGGCGGACCGCGCCGGTCGGGGATTGGACTTATAGGCCAACACGCGTTGTCCTTCCGCAGATGATGAAAAAGCGGCCCCTAACCCTCCGCGCCTTCTTGGGCGTCGCGTTCTCCGAGAGGACATGGCGCCGAATTGTGACGACGGATAGCCGCGCCTCGCGGCATGTGCGTTTGTTCCTGGAAGCTGCCCGCGGACCGTTCAGTTATCGAGATCTCCTGGTGTGGCCGAGAAGAACGGTGGATCGCCGATTGGCGCAATGGCGGGACGCGCATGTTCTTGAAAGTGCGGAGCGACTGCGACAGAGGCTCCCTTTCGATTCGCGCCTCAGGATGCGGGCGAAAGAGCGGATCCGCTGGGATCGGCGTGGGCAACGCCGCGGCCGACCCCGGGAGCGCTACCGAATCATCGACCCTCTCGCCCGCAGCCAGGGCCTCCGCCCACCTGCGCCGACCGTGGCGGTGGCTGCCTTGAGGGACCCACTCACTCCCCGGTTCCTGGCGGCCCCGTTGAAGCTCTGGGCGCAGCTTATGGCGACTCCCGAGGGCAGAAAGTTCTTCGACGAGTACACGGTCCCCCTTTTTCCGAAGGATCTCCAGAAGCCTTGGCACGAGGTCGTCGAAGCGTGTGAACACGCCAACCCCTCCTTCATGGCCGCCCTCCCGGACCAGCTCGAGGCCGAGGTCCTCACCAGATGCCGCACTGTTCTACCGCAGCTCGCCGACGCGCTCGAGAGAGCTGCGGAGCCCTCGACGAGACCCGACAATGAACCGAATCCGGCTCCATCGTCGATGCCCCCTGAGCACAAAAGCGAGGGAGGGGGAGACACCCCCTCTGAGTAAGGACCTGACCCGGGTCCCGCGCGCGTATACGCGCGCACGCTCGCGCACACGCGCGACCCCTGGAAATCCCCGTATCGTCATCCCTCGGGCAATCGTTTATGGGAATCCCTTTGGGAATCGCGTATGGAAAACTAAACTGATGGGTCCGACCGGACCCCAACCGGATCCGGTTCGAGTCCTTTGGCGGGCGCGCGTCTCCATGGGATTACCCGACAATTCCAAACAGCATCAAAGCGCGGAGAAGTGCCGCCCGTCCCCATCAGACATCCGCG
>JAJYKG010000060.1 GCA_021788795.1 Thermoplasmata archaeon
GGGACCATGTGCGACACGGTGTCCGTGTCGCCCTCGGACACGACCTCGAAGCCCTCCGGCGACGCCTTGAGGGCGATGTGGTCGCTCACGCTCTCGGACGCGCGGATGGCCTGGCGCAGCTCGTCCGTCCGGACGACGACCTTCGCGGGCAGGTTCAGGCTCGGGACCTTCGGGTCGCTCATCCCGGCGGTGTCGACCAGGGACATGCGGCGCGTCGTGTTGCCGACGGTCACGACGAGGCGGTTCTTGTCCTCGTCGTGGGCCACGGAGATGACCTCGCCCGTCTTCGCGAGCCGCAGGATCTCCTTCATCTTGTCCATGTCCAGACCGAGCTCCGTCTCCTCGGCCTTGTACGACTCGAACGCGCCGCGGTCGAGGGACAGGTCGACCATCGCCACGTGCGCGGGGTCGACGGCCTTCACCGAGACGGAATCCTTGCCGACGTTGAGCTTGGCCTCGTCCACGAGGGTCGAGACCACGTCGACCATCTCTTTGAGAACCTCTGCCTTCAGTTTCGCCTCGAACATCCGTCTCCCCCGAAAGTCCCGCCGAGAATCCGGTATACCATATTAAAGGTTCCCGGGCCGGCGCGCCCGACCGCGGTCGGTCTCAGTACTCGCGCCATGTGTGCCCGCACTTCACGCAGCGGTAGATGCGGGTCGTCGGCTCGTCGGCCGCGCGCGTCTGGCGCATCACCCAGAACGCCTCGTAGTGCCCGCACTTGGGGCACTCCACCCGCGTCTTCGGGAGCGTCTCCGTGATCTCGTCGAGGACGAGGGTCTCCGCGGGCCTCTCCTTCCCCTGCCGGACGACCTTGGTCACGGTCACGTCCCTGGCCGACGTCGCCCGCTCGTTGCCGCACGCGTTGCAGTGCAGCTTCCCTTCCACAGGGAACATGAGGGAGCCGCACTTGGGACAGAACATCGGCCGGGGTGCGAGCGGGGCGTGCGATAAAAAGCTTGCGAATTCACCGGGCCGCGTGGTCGTAGTTGCGGAGCGCGCGCTCGACGAAGCGCTGGATCCGGATCTCTTCCTCGTGGCTCCTCTGCCTCGGGCGGCGGGCCTCTTGCGCCTCGCGGCGGGCGACGGCTTCCTGGTCCTCGCCCTCGTCCTCCTCGTCCCGGGATGCATGGAGCCGCGCCCCGCGGTCCCTCGCGGACGCATGGGCCGCGCGGTGCGAGCGGGAGGCGACGACGTCCTCTTCGTCCTCGTCTTCGTCCTCCTCGTCCCGCGCGCGCGTGTGCGCCGCACGGCGCGCGCGCCTCTCCTCGTCGCCGTCCGCGCCGAACTTTCGGTAATCCTCAAAGCGGTCCGGCGAGCCGTGGTGCCGGCGCCGGCGGGCGGGACCGGTGTGGATCTCGACGTCCCCGCGGCCGCGCGCGCGGGCGCGGACCGGCCGGTGGAGTTCCCGGAGCTCCTCGTCGTCCTCGTCATACGCCTCCTCCGCGACCGGATGCCGGCCCCCGAATAGGGGCTGGATGAGGTTAAAGCCGACGGACTGGGAGGAGCCGCTCTTGTAGTACAGCTCGCGGCGGGTCTGGTCCGCGATGAGCCCGCCGATATAGGCGAAGATGAGGACCATGAGGTAGCCGTTCGTCCCCATGCCGAACGTGCTCTGGAGGGCCTTCACGAACCCGCTCATGTAGCCGATGAGGAACTCCTTGTAGGGGAGGAGGAAGGGCAGGATGCTCGCCGCGCCCCCGGCCACCGCCTGGGGGAGGGAGGCCACGAGGTCGATCTGCGTGTTCCCGACGCCCCGCACGTACGCCGTGTTCGCGATGAGGACGATGGTCACGGGGAGGAGGGCCGCCAGGACCCCCTTCATGGCGGAGCCGGAGCGGCGCCCGCCGACGTAGCCGGCGATCATGGGCCCCGCGGGCTGGATCCACCACAGCAGGAACGAGAGGATGAGGATGACCCGGGCGGAGGACCAGAAGGAGAAGGGCGGCCCCTCGCCCCGCATCGCGTTCGGCCCGCCGTCCACGTGGATGCGGTAGTTCCCAGGCTCGGGGGCCTCGCGCCGGCTCCGGCCCCGGGCCTTCCGACGCGACCGCCGCTCGTCTTCCTCCTCGTCGTCGTCCTCGGACCGGCGAGAACCGAAGATCCAGCGCAGGATTCCCATGCCCATCCCCGAGAGGTTCAGTCGGACCTTTGTCTGACAGGTCCATGGCCGCGCCTCGGTTATAATAGCTTCGCCCCCCGCCGCGCGTTGACAAAACGCGCGCCCCCTCGCGCGCGTCCCTGGGGACGGACTCACGCGGGGACCGTGACGGAGTACGGCAGGACCACGGGCGTCCCTGCGGGGCCGCGGAGGGCCACCCGGATGTCCCACGTCCCCGACGCGTCCAGGACGGGCGAGTTGAGGATGACGTAGTGGTTGCCGTGGGGGCCCTCCATGACGATGGGCACCGCGGTGCCGTTTCCCCCCTCGCGGAGGAACGACATCGTCGCGTTGCCTCCGCCGTAGAAGGCGGTCTCGTTGCCCGCGTAGTAGACGACGACCTGGAAGACGTAGACGCCCGGCCCCGTGGGCCACGGGTTCACCAGGAAGATCCCGAACACGCCGCCCGCGGTGGCGTCCAGGGTGAAGGTGGGGTTCAGGGGCTGCGGCGCGGACGCGGGGTTCATCGTGACGAGCAGGCCGGCGAGGAGGAGCACGGCGACGCCGAGGGCGGTCTCCGCCCGGACGTTCGCCGCGAGCCGCCGGACCGCCTCCCGCGTCGCGGGGGCGCCCGTCTCGGCGCGGCGGAGGGTCCTCCGGTTCCACGCGCCCAGGGCGACCATGGGGACGAGGAGAGCGCCCTTCGCCAGGATGACCCAGCCGTAGGTCGTGCCCACGAGGCCGTTCACGGTCCCGACGAGGAGGACGCCCAGGACCACGCCCGCGGACACGACGAGCAGGACGCCGAGCAAGGCGAACCGCGAGAAGCCCCGGAGGACGGCCCGCGCGAAGTCGGGCGGCGTGGGCTCGCGCAGCCATCGTCGGGCGCGGAGGACCGCCGCGAGCCCGCCGATCCACAGGGCGGCGCCGTAGAGATGGACTGCGTCCGCGGCGGGCGCAAGGGGCCACCAGCCCGAGGCGCTCGCGCTGTGGCTGATCGCGACCTCAAGGAGGATGAGCAAGAAGCCGAAGAACATCGCGGGCAGGAACTCCCAGGGGCGCTCGCGGAAGGCGCCGGCCGGGGACGGCCGTCTCCGGGCCTGGCCGAGCAGGACGGCCAGGGCCAGGCCCAGCACGAGTTGGCCCAGCAGGGAGAGCACGAACGTCGACCCGAAGGCGACTCCCCAGGTGCCCGCAGGATACGCGGCGAGGTTCTCCACGAGGCGCGCCACGGCCACGCCCGCGAAGGCGAAGGCGGCGAGGCTCGACATCCGGAGCAGGGCCTGCAGCCCGTCGCGGGGCCCGGCGAGCGCCTCGCCTTCCAGGTCCCAGCCCGCGGGGATCCACAGGAGCATGGTGAGCAGCATCCCCCCGAAGGCGACGGAGAAGGCGATGAACCCGATCCCCTCCAGGGCGACGTCCAGGGGCGGCACCGCCTGTTCCTGGGAAATGGTCCCGGTGACGGGGAACACGCCCGGCAGGGCGCCGTCCGGGTAGGAGATCATGAAGTAGAAGCTGCCCGCAGACGGGTGGCCGTCGTCCGCGGAGACGACGCTCCAGGTGACCGTGTAGACGCTCGGGCCGATCCCGCTCTCCAGGCTCACGGAGAACACGGTCGGGTGGGTGGGCGAGAGCGTGACGGGACCGACGTCGACCCGGGTGCCGTTGCGGTTGACCACGGTCAGGGTCGGCGTCCCGGGCTCCACCGCCTCGGAGACCGTCACGCTGACGTACGTCGGCGCCTGGTTCCAGATCGCGAAGGGTGCGGGGGTGGAGCTGATGAAGTCCGCGTGCGCCGACGCGGGCGGGGCGACCGCCAGCAGGGCCAGGGCCGATGCCAGGGCGAGGACGAGGAGGCTCCCGGGAAGCCGGTGCGACCGCATGGCGGGCCGATGCTAACCTGCGGTCCTACAAGTAGTGTTGGCCCCCTCGCTCCCTGGCGGCCGCCGAGGGGGAGAAGGCATAAGTGCCGCGGAAGCGTTGCGGAGCCGATGGTCCTCTACGCGAAGGACATCGTGGAGAAGGAGTTCCTCTCGCTCCCCGCCAGCACGTCCGTGCTCGAGGCCGCGCGGCGGATGCGGGACGGGCGCAGCGGGTTCGCCATCGTGGCCACCCCGGACGGCAAGCCCGAGGGGATCGTCACGGAGTGGGACCTCCTGACCCGCGTCATCGCGGAGGACCGCGACCCCGAGGCCGTGGAGCTCGGAGACATCATGAGCCGTAACCTCGTGTCCGTCGACGCGAACGCGGGCATCGACCAGGTCGCGCAGATCATGGCGAGCCAGGGCACGCGACGCGTCCTCGTCGTCAAGGACGGGAAGATCTTGGGCGTCATCCGGGCGCAGACGATCCTTTCCCGCCTCAAGGACTACGTGGACCGCCTGAGCGCGCAGATCGCGCGCACGCAGACACCGATGTTCTGAGCCGGCCCAGGCACTTTCGTCCATCCCCGGCCCATGTTCATCCCCTCTCCGCGCGTCCCCGGTCCGTGCAGCGTTCCGGCACCGCGGACCTGCCCCTCCATGCGGGGGCGGCCCCACCCTGGCTGTACCGCCGCATGGTCGCCCTGTCCGAGGGAATCGTCGCGGCCCTCGTGGACGAGTACGGCCGCACCGGCTTCCTGCGCCGCGTGGCCGACCCGTTCTGGTTCCAGAGCCTCGCCTGCGTCCTGGGCTACGACTGGCACTCGTCCGGCACCACGACGGTGACGACCGCGGCGCTCCGGGACGCCCTCGACCGCACCGACGTCGGGGTGCGGATCGCGGGCGGGAAGGGCCGCACGTCGCGGCGCACGCCGGCGGAGGTCGCGGAAAAGGGGACCGCGCTGGGTCTGACCACGCGCAGGATCCAGGAGATGCAGCGGGCGAGCCGCCTCGCGGCCAAGGTCGACACCGCGGCCGTGCAGGACGGATACGCCCTCTACCATCATGCGTTCCTGTTCAGCGAGGACGGAGGCTGGGCGGTCGTCCAGCAGGGGATGTGCGACGCCTCGGGGTACGCGCGCCGCTACCACTGGCTCGGCGACGATCTCAGGAGCTTCGTGCAGGAACCACACGCGGCGATCTTGGGCCGTCGCGAGCCGGCGGTCCTCGACCTGACCGCGGCCGCGAGCCGCGGGGCGCGCGACGTGAGCCTGGACCTCGCACGGGACCAGCCGAACCATCTCCGGAGCCTGTTCGTGTCCGCCGCGAAGGAGGGACAGAGCACGTTGGACCGATGGTCGGGCGAGGAGGGCCGCCACTTCCGCCTGCCCGCGGAGGTCGACTGGGAGACGCTGAGGGCGGCCTACGAAGTCCAGCCCGTCGGGTACGAGGATCTCCTCCTCGTCCGGGGCATGGGCCCCGCCACCGTCCGCGCCCTCGCCCTGATTGCGGACCTGATTTTCGGCGCCGCGTCGAGCTGGCAGGACCCCGTCAAGTACTCGTTTGCCGTCGGCGGGAAGGATGGGGTCCCCTTCCCCGTGGACCGTGCGTCGATGGACGCCTGCATCGAGGTGCTGCGCCAGGGGCTCGACGCCTCGCCCGCGGAAGCCGCCGAGAAGCGCGCCGCGCTGCGGCGGCTCGCGGTCCTGGCGCCGCCGGCGCGCTGACGAGGAGAGTCCCGCCTCCCGGATTTGAACCGGGGGCCTGATGATGCCAGCGGGCACCGCACACGCCGCGTGTGCGGGAGCACTCTACAGTCACCCGCTCTGACCAGGCTGAGCTAAGGCGGGACGGGCGACGAACGATTCTCCCGATAAAAAGGTTGTCGGGCCCCTTCCCGAGGGAATGCCGCGGGCCGGGCTCGAACCGGCGGCTTCGAGATCTTCAGTCTCGCACTCTCCCAAACTGAGTTACCGCGGCGCGAGGACGCGGTAAACAACGCTCCGTCATAAGGGCATCGGAGGCGCGCGGCGCGTCTGACCGCGGTCATGCACTCGCGCCGACCGGAGGGTCATTCCTGGCTATGCCTCGCTCGCCGAACCTCCGGGACATGGACGCGTGGGGCTGGGACCTGGGGTCAGGGCATCAAACGGCCCCGGTCATCGGCCGGCCGGCGACAGCGTCCTGACTCGATGCCAGGCCGTTCCTTCGTGCCCGGGTTGACGGGGATCGATGGGAGCTGGGAACCGCCCCGCGCGCTTTCGGCTAGCCCGAATTTGGGCCGGTCTATATAGGCCTATTGAGACTCCGTAGAGCCTCGTTATCACGGAGCCTCGCATCGGGACCCCCCGATG
Organism: Thermoplasmata archaeon; assembly: GCA_021788795.1. Classification (GTDB taxonomy): domain Archaea; phylum Thermoplasmatota; class Thermoplasmata; order RBG-16-68-12; family RBG-16-68-12; genus RBG-16-68-12. The sequence goes on from JAJYKG010000060.1 coordinate 6,318, forward strand.
GTTCCCGTAGCACCCCGGGGTTCTCCGGAGAATGGCGGGGCGGTCCCGCGGACTTCGCAGGAGACCCGCGATGAAATCCTACGCCACATGGACCAGGCGGAGACCCAGAGGTTTCACTGGACGGCCACCATCGTGTCCGGGATGGGGTTCTTCACGGACGCCTATGACCTCTTCGTCATCGCCTTGGTCATCCCGCTCCTGGAACGCCTCTACCCGGAGGCAGCCGGCTCCCTGAGCTTGGACCTCTCTATCCTGGCCGCGGCGGCTCTCGTCGGCGCCGTCATCGGGCAGGTCCTCTTCGGCTACCTCGCGGACCACCTGGGCCGCAAGCGCATCTACGGCGTCGAGCTCGCGGTCATGTCCGTCGGTGCCGTCGGAAGCGCGCTGGCGTTCCCCGTCCTAGGCCTCAGCACGATCCTCGTCGTGGCCATGTGGCGGTTCCTGATGGGAGTGGGCATCGGAGGTGACTACCCGATGTCCGCGACGATCATGAGCGAGTTCTCCAACGTCCGGAACCGCGGTCGGTTCGTCGCGAGCGTCTTCGCGATGCAAGGGTTCGGGCTCCTTGCAGGTGCGTTCGTCATGATCGTCAGCCTCCTCTTGTTTCCCTCGGGGGCCACCTTGGACATCGTCTGGCGCGTGGTCCTCGGGGCCGGCGCCATTCCGGCGATCGCCACGATCTTCTTCCGCCGCCGGATGCCCGAGACCCCGCGGTTCACCCTCGCCGTCAAGGGCGACGCCCGCGGCGCTGCGCAGGACGTCCAGCAGCTCACCGGGGCCTCCCTGACCCCGGTCCAGACCACGCTTCGTGCCGAGCGCCAGCCCCTCGGGGTCTTCTTCCGGAAGTACGGGAGGGTGCTCCTTGGGACCGCGCTCTCGTGGTTCCTCCTCGACATGGCATTCTACTCCTCGAACATCTTCAACCCGAGGGTCCTCGACATCATCGGCTTCGTCACGATCGGGCTCAGCCTCCATGCCCAGATCCTCACGCTCGCGGAGGGGCAGGCGGTCATCGCCCTCCTCTCTCTCGTGCCGGGGTACTGGGCCGCCGTCCTGCTCATCGACCGCTGGGGGCGACGCACCCTGCAACTCCTCGGCTTCGGCGTCGCCGCCCTCGCATTCCTCTTGGTCGCGGCCTTCTACACCTCGCTCCTCTCGTACGGGCTGACCGTGTTCCTTCCCCTGTATGCGTCGACGTTCTTTTTCATGAACCTCGGACCGAACACGACGACCTTCGTGCTGCCGAGCGAGGTCTACCCGACCCAGTTCCGGTCCACGGGCCATGGCCTCTCGGCCGCGGCGGGGAAGTCCGGGGCCGCCGTGGCCACCTTCCTCTTCCTCCCCCTGCAGACCCTGTACGGTCTCCCCTTCATGCTCGCCTTGCTCGGTTCCTTCTGCCTCCTGGGCTTCCTCGTCACCGCGGCCCTGACGCCGGAGACGGCGGGTCGCACGCTGGAGGAGGCGTCCCGCGAGGACGAATTCCTCCGGGCCGTGAAGCGGTTCTCGGGCTACCTCGCGGACCTGACGGGTGCCATCGGGCGAGGCGCCTCGGAACTGCAGGAGCTGCTCGACCGTCCGGAAGACAACCCGGAGGCTCGGATCGCGAGCATCCGCCGGATCGAGCACGAGGCGGATGAGGCCGTCCACCAGATCTTCGTGGACCTCAACAACAACCGGATGGATCCCGCCGTCCGGTCCGACGTAGCCTCCCTCGCGGGGAAGCTCGATGACATCATCGACGGCATCGAAGCCGTCTCGGCCCGCGTCGAGACGTACCACCTGCGGGTGACCGACGATGCGATCCGCCGCTTCGCGGCCATCGTCGTGGACTGCGTCCGCGGGGTCAGCACCGGCGTCGCCTCCCTCGATGGGCTCCTGCGCGGGGAATCGCGGACCCTCGAGGAGGCGGTGATCGAGGTGAACCGGCTGGAGAACGAGGCGGATGATGTGCTCCGCGGACGCCTTTCGAAGCTCTTCGATGGCTCCGTGACGGATCCTCTGACCGTCCTCAAGCTCAAGGACTTCTACGAGCGGCTCGAGATCATCACGGACCGCTGCGAGGACGTGGCCGACGTGTTCAAGGACCTGAGCGTCCGCTACGCCCCGAGGCTCGGTGCCTGAACCAGCATGCTTATCGTGCCCCGCCCGTTCCCCGCCGCCATGAAGGGGATCACGCCACCCGAGGTCTCCCGGGCCATCGAGACCCGCTTTCCGGAGGGTCTTCAGAAGACCCGCCAGCTCCTGCGCCAGCCCAGCGTCAGTGCCACCGGGGAAGGGATCGCGGAGTGCGCCGAGATGGTTCGGGCGACCCTCGCGGAGCTCGGCTGCAAGACGGAGACCTTCGCGAAGGGAGGCCACCCGCTCGTTATCGGCTTCCTCGATGTCGGCGCGGACACCACGCTCGTCGAGTATGAGATGTACGACGTGCAGCCCGTGGGGGACCTCGGGGCGTGGCGCTCCCCGCCCTTCGCCGCGGAGACGCAGGATGTCGAGGGCGTCGGCCCGTCGATCATCGCGCGCGGCTCGACGAACTCCAAGGGCGCCCTCATGGGCCACCTCCACACGTGGAGGGTCATCCGCGACGTCGACGAGCTCCCCGTGAACCTCAAGATCCTCGCGGAGGGCGAGGAGGAGATCAGCAGCGCGAACTTCATCGAGTACGTCCGGACGCACCGCCGGGAGCTCAAGGCGGACGGCGCGATCGCGAACGACTACTCGGAGGACCTCCGCGGCGTGCCGACCGTTTACCTGGGCGTCAAGGGCTGCCTGTACCTCACGATCTGGTCCCGCGGCAGCCGGAAGGTCGGCGGCCCGATGGAGAGCGAGATCCACAGCTCGAACGCGGTGTGGATCGACTCCCCCGTGTGGCGGCTCGTCCAGGCCCTCGACACCCTCGTCGACAAGAAGACGCAGCGTCCGGTCGTGGACGGTTTCTGGGACGACGTCCGCGGCCCGTCGAAGAAGGACGTGGAGATGGTCCGGGAGCTCTCCAAGAAGTTCGATCCTAAGGCGTGGCTCCGCGAGGAGCGCACGGCGCACTTCAAGTACGACCTCCCCAAGGACAAGCTCCTCCTGAAGTACCTCTTCGACCCCACGATCAACATCGCGGGGATCTACGCGGGCTACATCGAGCACGGCGGGACGAAGACGATCCTCCCGCACCAGGCCTACGCGAAGATCGACATCCGGCTCGTGAAGGACATGACCGTCGAGGGCACCCTCCGGAAGCTCCGCGCGCACCTGAAGAAGCGCGGGTTCGGCGACCTCGAGATCCAAGTGCACGGTCCCTACGGCCCGGCGAAGACGGACCCGGACTCGTGGATCGCCCACGCGGCCATCGACGCGGTGCGTGCGCACGGCAAGGAACCGGAGGTCTGGCCCACGAGCGGCGGCACGATGCCCGCCTTCGTGTTCGACGAGTACCTCAAGCTCCCGTGGGTGTCCACGGGCCTCGGCCACGGCTCCCGCGCCCATGCGCCGAACGAGTACGCCTCGATCGAGGGCATGAAGCGCTTCATGCTCGGCGAGGCGAGCCTGCTGTACGCCGCAGCGGAGCGGCGGCGCGGTTCCGCGCGGTGAGCGCCGCAGGGCGCCGTGGCCGGAATTGTACGAAAACGGCCGCTTCGCCGCGTGAAAATG
>JAJYKG010000061.1:0-4651 GCA_021788795.1 Thermoplasmata archaeon
GCCGGCGCCGCATGGGCCGCCTCGTGGCCCTGGAACATCAGGGTCGAGAGGATCGGGACGTAGTAGCCGAGGGACAGGGCGCTGTTCGCGGCGAGGATCAGCGCGAGGAGCACGCCGCCGACGGTGGCCGTGGCCATGCCCGCCTCGAAGACGAGCAGCTTCCCGAGGAAGCCCACGGTCGCGGGAACGCCGATCAGACTCAGGATGAAGATCGCGAACGACACGCCGACGACGGGATGGCGCGCGGCGATCCCGCGCATCTTCGCGGTCTCCGGCGTGCCGGCGGCCCCCATGAAGAGGTCCGCGGCGAGGAAGGCGCCCGCCTTCATCACGCTGTAGGCGACCAGGTAGAGCAGCCCGGCCTCGAAGCCCAGGGCCACGCGGTACTGGATCCCGATCCCGAAGCCGAGCAGGATGTAGCCCATCTGGGCCACGCTCGAGTACGCGAGCGTGCGCCGCAGGTCCTCCTGGTTCAGGGCGAGGAGGTTGCCGATCGTCATCGTCAGCACGGCGAGGACGCAGACCGCGACGCCCAGGTACCCCGACGCCGCCATCCCGGTCGGCAGGGCGGACAGGGACACGAACAGGGCGACGAGGGCGCCCGCCTTCGTGGCCCCGGCCATGACCGCGGTCACGCCGCCCGGCGCGTGCGTGTAGGCGTCCGGGAGCCAGGTGTGCAGGGGCACGATCCCGAGCTTCACGCCGTAGCCGAGGAGGATCAGGGTGGCCCCGAGGCCGACGAAGAGCGGGTCGGCGCCCGCCAGGGCCTGCCGCAGGTCGGAGACCGCGAGGCTGCCGCCGAACGCGGGGTCCGCGCTCCCGGCCAGGTACAGGACCGAGGCGCCCAGGAGGGCCGTGAGGGTCCCCGCGACGCCCTGGATGAGGTACTTGATCGCCGCGCCCAGGGCCCGCGGCTCCGTGCGGTAGCGGTACGCGACGAGGGCGTACGACGGGATCGCGCTGAGCTCGACCATCACGAAGAGCGTGAACAGGTCGTTCGCGAAGCCGACCGCCGCGGCGCCGGCGAGGGCGAAGAGGAGGAGCGGGTAGTAGAGGTGGACCGGGCCGTCGGGGTCGATGCGGCCCTGGGACGCGAACGCCGCGAGGGCGCCGATCCCGGGGACCAGGAGCCCCAGGATCACGCCCAGGTAGGACGGGTTCAGGGTCGGGAAGAAGAGCGGGTCCGCCTGGCCCGGGAAGCCGTACGCCACGGCGACGAGCATGAGGACGAAGGTGGCGAGGAGCCAGGCGCCCGCCATCGTGCCCGTCCACCGCTGGTGGCGCGGTCCCGCGAGCTTCGCGAAGAAGTACGTCTCCACGCCGCCGAGGGCGATGAAGATCGGCACGTAGAAGGCGAGGTCGGAGAGGTTCACGCGCCCACCCCCATGAGGACGAAGGCGACGACCACCACGAGCGCGCCCCCGAAGGCGACCATGTTCCAGTTCACGTCGCGGTCCTCCAGGCCCATCGCGCGGCGGCCGAGGGCGAAGAGGCCGTGGGCCGTGGCCGTGGCGCCGTCATAGACCGCGTGGAAGCCGCGCTGCATCGCGTCCGCGAAGACGACCGTCCCGCGGGCGCCGGCGGCGTAGGCCGCGTCCGCGTCCTTGAGGCGCGTCTCGTGCGGCGCGAGCCACGTCCGGCCCACGGTGAAGAAGAACGCCGCGGCGAGTCCGAGCACGAGGAGGCTCGTGCCGAGCTGGAGGGGCGCCCACGCGTTCCACACCGCGGGGACGGGGTCGGGCAGGATGTTGTAGAGCATCTGCGGGTACACGCCGATCGCGACGCACAGGGCCGCGGTCCCGAGCATGGCCGCCTGCATCAGGAGGGGCGGGTCCGAGGCTTCCGTCACGCCGCCCTCCGGGGCCGGCCGCAGGAAGGTGAACCAGCCGAGCTTCAGGAAGGACAGGAACGTCCCGAAGGACGCGATCTCCAGGAGGATCCAGAGGACCGTGTTCACGTCCTCCGCGGCGAAGACCACCATGCCTTTGGAGATGTAGCCGTTGAAGAGGGGCACCCCGGAAATGGAGAAGGCCGCGATCCAGAACGCGATCGCCGTGATGGGCATCTTCTTCTGCAGCCCGCCCAGGCGGTTCATCGTGTTCTCGCCGGTCTTCCAGATCACGACGCCGATGGTCATGAAGAGGAGGGCCTTGTAGAGGATGTGGTTGAAGACGTGGGCGATGCCGCCGTCCAGGCCGAGCACGCCCCACTCGTCCGTGGTCCCGAGCCAGCCCGCGAGGCCCACGCCGGCGATCATGTAGCCGACCTGGGAGACGATGTGGTAGGACAGGAGGCGGCGCATGTTGTTCTGGAACACCGCGAACGCCACGCCGTAGACGGCCATGACGCCGCCCATGAAGGCGATGGCCTCGTACGCCGGCGTGGGGTTGGCCGAGTCCATGAAGATGCGCGCGAACGTGTAGACCGCGGTCTTCGTCGTGTAGACGCTCAGGAAGACGCTCGCGGCGATGTGTGCGCGCGGGTAGGCGTCCGGCAACCACGCGTGCATGGGGATGAAGGCCGCGTTCACGCCCACGCCGAGCGTGATCAGGAGCTGCGGCCAGAAGCCCGCGATCGGGCCCATGGACAGGCTGTCGACGCCGACGGGCACCTGGAAGTACAGCATGGTGACGCCCGCGGCGAGCAGCGCTCCGCCCGTCACGTGGTACAGGAGGTACCGGAAGCCGGCGCGGACGCTGTCCTCCCCGTTCTGCATGATGAGCAGGGTGGAGGTGACCGCCATGAGCTCGGAGAAGAAGAGGAAGGTGACCCAGTCGCCCGCGTAGACGGCGCCCAGCGACGTGCCGGCGTACAGGAGGGCGAAGAGGTGCATCCACGGCTTCCCGAAGCCTGCGGCGTAGAGGACCGCGAGGAACGTGATGAGGGCGAAGATCAGCCCGACCACGTAGGACAGGCTGTCCACCCGCAGGAGGACGAGAGAGTACCCCAGGAAGGGCACCTGCCATGCGCCGCCCGCCGCGGTCATGGGCAGGAAGACCACGTCGAGGAGGGCGATGCCCGCCAGTGCGATGAGGCCGATCTGGCGGGCACGGCCCTTGAGCAGGAGGACGATCGGCCCGCCGACGAGGAAGATGAGGAACGGCGGGAAGGCCGTCAGGGTGAAGGTGTACTGCAGGACGGGGATCGCCACACCCGTGACCTGGGAGGCCACGAGCTGCGCGATGTCGAAGAAGCCGTAGGGCATCGCGGTCCACACGCCGAGGAGGACCGCGCCCGCGGCCGTGACGATGAGCGGCGCCGCCAGCAGGGGGCGCGCCTCGCCCATCTCGCCCTCGTAGGGGCGGAAGAAGGCGCGGATGAGGATCGGCAGCCAGTAGCCGACGTTGAGGGCGCTCGAGACCACGAGGAGGATCGGGACCCACCAGAAGCCCGCGTTCCACGCGCCCGCGGAGATGTACCACTTCGCGACGAAGCCCGCCATGGGCGGGAGGGCGATCATGCTCAGGGCGGCGAGGGTGAAGGCGACGAACTCCCGCGGCATCTTCTTCCCGATGCCGTCGAGCTCGGAGATCTTCGTCTTCCCCGTCTCCACGGCGACCGCGCCGGCGACGAAGAACATGGTCAGCTTCCCGAAGGCGTGGGCCGCGATCGCGAACGCGACGCCGACGACCAGGACGAACATCATCTCCGAGGTCACGCCGGAGGCGGCCACGGGGACGAGCATCGCGGCGCCCAGGAGGATGTAGCTGAGCTGGCTGATCGTCGAGTACGCGAGCCGCGCCTTGAAGTCGTCCTGCAGGAGCGCGAGGAGCGATCCGCCGATCACGGTGATCGCCGCGGCGGCGATCGCGAGCCACTGGACGCCCAGGGTGACCATGAGGGGCCCGAACAGGAAGAGCATGAGCCGCAGCTCGCCGAACACGCCCGCCTTTACGACCGCCACGGCGTGCAGCAGGCCGCTCACCGGCGTGGGCGCGATCATCGCGGTCGGCAGCCAGCCGTGGATGGGCATGATCGCGGCCTTGACGCCGAAGCCGGCGAACAGGAGGACGAAGGCGGCGCGCGCGAGGTCCGGGGAGATCGCGGCGAGGGCCGGGTTGCCGCCCCCGATGAACGACAGGGCGCCGGAGCCGCCGAGGCCCTGGAGGAGCATCATCCCCGCGAGGACCGCGACGCCGCCGCTCAGGGTGTACACGAGGTACTTGCGGCCCGCGGCGAACGCCTCCTCGGTCTCCTTGTGGATGACGAGGGGGTACGTGGCCACGGTCAGGATCTCGTAGAAGAGGAAGAGGCTGAACAGGTTGGACGAAAGGGCGACGCCCATGGTCGCGCCCATGACGAGGGCGAAGCACGCGTAGTAGCGCGTCTGGGTGTGCTCCTTCAGCCCGCGCATGTAGCCGACGCTGTACACGGTCGTCAGGATCCAGAGGAACGAGGCGAGGACGGCGAAGAGCAGGCCGAGGCCGTCCCCGTTGAGCTGGAGGCCCAGCCCCGGGAGGAGCTCGACCGCGGGCGTCGGCTTCGCGCTGCCGCCGAACGCGGCAGGGAGGGAGAACGCCGCGAAGAGGAACGTCAGGAGGGCGGCCACGAGGGACGCGCCCTCGCGCGGGTTCGGGTGGTTCCGGAGGGCGATCACCGCGTACGCGCCGACGAAGGGCGTGAGCACCGTGAGGGTCAGGATCCATTGGCC
>JAJYKG010000061.1:4661-9923 GCA_021788795.1 Thermoplasmata archaeon
TCGCGGTCAGGGCGCCCACGAGCCAGGAGAGCGGGTCCATCAGGGCTCCCCCCCGCGGACCTTGCGGGTGATCGCCGCGACGTCCAGCGTCCCCCACGTGCGCTTCGCGAGGATGACGAGGGCCAGGGCGACGCCCGCGACGACCGCCTCGATGATGATCAGGGTGAAGACGATCGCCTGCGACATGCCGACGTCGTTGGAGAGGTAGCCGCCCGTGACGAACAGGAGGCTCACGCCCTTGCCGAGCAGCTCGAGGCCGATCACCATCTTGACGAGGTTCGAGCGCGCGATGAGGCACGCCAGGCCCGTGGCGAACAGGGCCGCCGCGACCGTGACGAGGAGGAGGACCGCGAGGTCGATCACGGGCTCGCCTCCCGGGAGCGCTTGGAGCCGAGGAGCAGGAGGATCGCGACCACGCCGCCGAGGAGGATGAGGCCCTGGACGAGCACCTCGAACGTGCGCAGGTCCCACATCGCGACGCCGACGGCCGGGCCGCCGGGCGCCGCCGCGGGGAGCACGAGGGCCCCGGGCAGGGCCGCGACGAGGACGAGGCCGAGGAACACGACGCCGAGGACGATGCCGATGGCCGTCTTCGCGTTCATGCGGGCGCCTCCGTCTCCTCGCCGCCGGCGAGGAGCAGGGCGACCAGGAACAGCACGGCCACGAGGCCCGCGCCGACGGTCAGCTCGAGCGCCCCCGCGAAGGGCGAGGCCAGGACGAAGAACAGGCCGGCGAGGAACGCGCTCGCGAGTGCGTACGCCACCACGGACCGCACGAGGTTCTTCACCGCGACCGCGACGATCGCCATGCCTACCGTCGCCACCCCAAGGGTGGCCATGAGAACAAGTTCCAGCTCCGACATGACGGCTCACGCTTCCCCGAGGCACCGGGCCATTCGGCCCTCGGAACCATAAAGGCTTTTGACAACTGGAATGGACTCGACGACTGGCCTCATCGACCCGAGGACTCGGGGCCGGGCGGAAAAGGTCTGGCGAAGTATTGCATGGGTAACCCGTTCAGGATTGTACCCGTACATACAATCCTGGATTCGCGAACCACGGAGGGCCGCGGCGCCCCCGCCTCCGCACCCTTCCCTCCCAGGTCAGCAAAAAAGGAGGGGATGGCGATCGCCCAAAACTTGGAGGGGAAGCGATGGAAGGCCGTTGAAGGCGACCGTCATCATCCCGAGCGTCGAGACCGCTCCGCGGCGTCCGAACGGACGATGCGAAAGCGGCATATCGCTCCCCTTAGGCTCCGATGAGCCCAACACGCCCAGGGCGGCGTCGCTATTCGTCCGTTCGTGTCATAATGTATATAGTCGACCCTTCGCCGCGGGCCTTCCCGACCTCCCGGGGCCCCGCACCGCACGTCCCCGCCCCGGAGGGTGCCGAGAATCGGAATATAGGGTGGGTCCCCTGGCCCAAAAATATATTTACTTGTAAAATCTCCTTGCCGTCTGCGCGCACGGTGCGTTGGGGGAAGACCGCATGGAGAGCCGCAAGATCCAGAAGGTAGGCGCCGCCACACTGACCATCTCCCTGCCGAAGGAGTGGGTCACCCAGCGCAACCTGAAGAAGGGCGACCAGGTCTTCATCGTCGAGGAGGGCGACTCCCTCCGCATCCTGCCCGGCCCCGCGATGGAGGAGCGGAAGCGGAAGTGGGAGACGTACGTGATCGACGCGGACCTGGCGGACGAGCCCGGCCTCCTCGAACGGATCATCGTCGGCAACTACGTTCTCGGGCGGCAGAAGATCATCGTCCGCTCCGCGACGCGCCTCCGCAGCGAGCACATCGAGGAAGTGCGGCGGACGTCGAAGAAGCTCATGGGCCTGGGGATCATCGAGGAGACGTCGAACAAGATCACCCTCCAGTGCGCCCTGGACCCCGCCAACTATCCGCTCGACGCCCTCGTCAAGCGCCTCTACAACCTCGGCGCCACGATGCTCGAGGAGGCCGTCGAGGCCATGGTCACGGGCGACCGGCGCCTCGCGGAGGACGCGATCAAGCGCGAGGACGACGCGGACATGATGTACTGGCTCATCCTGCGCCTCGTCCTGAGCGCCCAGGTCGACGAGGCCCTCGTCGAGCTCCTCGGTATGCGCTCGCGCCTCGAGATCGCCGGGTACCGCGTGATCGCGCGCGACCTCGAGACGGTCGCGGACTACTGCGAGACGATCGCGCGGAACGTGATCTCCCTCCTGGACATGAAGGTGGAGGTCAGCCCCGCCTTCGCGAAACAGCTCAAGGAGCTGTCCGACGCGGTCACGGAGATCTACAGCAAGGCGATCGGCGGCCTGCTGTCGCGGGACATCAAGCAGGCGAACGACGCGATCCGCCTGCAGGAGGCCATCGTCAAGCGCGAGCACGACCTCCTGCGGATGATGCTCAAGGACTACGACGACACGAAGGTGATCATCCCCCTGCGGACGATCATCAACGGGATCATCGAGATGTCCGAGTACGGGAACTCGATCGCGGTCATCGCCTTCAACCGGTACCTGGAGAAGCCCACGAACCTGAGCCGCCCCGCGCCGCCGGGCTGAGGCCGCGGACCGGGCCCGCCCGCCGGGACCCGAGCGTCCTCGCCCTCCCTATAAGTAGGCCGCGGCCCCGGGTTTCGGCTATAAATAATCGGAGGCATAGTATATTTATAACCATAGGGGCATGGCGCGCGGCAAGGTGACTTGAAGATGGCCGCTCCCCCTCCGCAAGGACCGAGCTCGCAGATGCCACCGCCCCAGCCCTATCCGGGGATGTACTACCAGCCCATGACCCCCGAGCACATGCTGTCCCACCGGAACGTGTGGCTCGTGAACGCGATAGGCCTCGTCGTGATCTGGATCGGCATGCTGGTCCATCTCGCCAGCCCGGCGGACGCGACGTCCCTCCACATCGCGCAGTTCTTCGTGGTCTCCGGGGCCCTCCTCGGCGCGCTCGCGAGCACGGCCGGCGCCCTGGGCTCGAAGAAGACCACGGACCTGCAGAACGTCGGGCTGCTCGTCTGGGCGGGTTCCCTCGCCCTGCTCGCCGGGTTCGCTCTCGCCGCCATGGGCATCTGAGCGGGCCTCACCCCCTTCCGGGTGCGGGCCCCCTTTCCCTTCTTTCCGTATCATCGGGCGAGCTCGCGCACCGCGCGGGCGAACTCCGGGGCCACGGTCACCTTCGTGTGCGCCGAGACGATCGTGTCCGTGGCGACGACCTCGTCGCACACCTTCAGGTTCTCCTCCGCGCGGCCCACGAAGAGGCCGTGCACGCAGGACGCGATCACGCGGGTCGCGCCCTGGGCCTTGAGCTCCTTCGCGGCGGTGGCGATCGTGCCGCCCGTGGAGATCATGTCGTCCACGATGGCGACGACCTTGCCCTTCACCCGGAGCTCCTTCGGCGTCACGCGGACCGTGTACGAGTCCAGGCGTTCCTTGTCCAGGTAGTCGTACGGGGTGCCGGCGATCGCGGACGCCTCCTTCGCGAGGCGGATGGCGCCGTCGTCCGGGGCGAGGACGAGGTCCACGCCGGCCGACTTGAGGTAGCGCCCGATCGCGGGGACGCCGGAAACCTCGCGCGCGCGGATGGGGAACAGGCCGAGCACGTCCGGGTTGTGGATCGTCATCGTCAGGAGCTCGTCCGCGTCGAGGGCGATGTGCTTCGCGAGCGTCTTCGCGGACACCGCCTCCCCTTCGGCGAAGCGCTTGTCCTGCCGGCCGTAGCCGAAGTACGGGATGATCGCGGTGAGGCGGCTCGCGCCGGCGTCGCGGATCGCGTCCGCGAGGAGGAAGTACTCCACGAGCATGGGGTCCGGGTGGGTCGTCTGGACGAGGACGACGTGCTCGCCCGCCACGGCATCCTGGAGGCGCACGTACCGCTCGCCGTCCGGGAAGCCGCCCGGGTGCTTCTCGAAGCTCACGTCGGCGAGGGGGATCGAGAGCTCGCGCGCGAGGGCGCGGGCGAGAGGGAGGGAGGCGGAGCCGCCGACGACTTTCACGGGCGCACCGGCGGCGCGGATTCGCGGGGGCATATTTGAAGTGTCGGACGCGTGACGCCCCCGATAATGGTCTCCGAGCGTTCTTATACGCACGCGGACGCTCGACGGACGGGAGAGAGCCATGGGCCTCGCGGCGGCGGCCGGGCGGATGTCGCGGCACCCCCGGGCCCTCGGCCTCGCCAGCCTGCTCGTCGCCTTCACGGGCGTGAGCATGGTGCTCAACCCCACGCATGCGACGAGCCTCGTGTGGGTCGGGCTTGCCTTCCTCGTCGCCGGGATCGCGCTCTTCGCGTTCCTCGTCTGGCCCAAGGCCGACGCGACGGCGGCCGCGAAGCCCTCCATGGGGTCGCGGCTCATCCGGTGCCTGACGTGGGACGGCCGGCTCATCCCCCTCTTTCCGGTCTTCGGCGTGGCGCTCGTCGTCCTGGACGTCGGGTACAACCTCTTCCTGTCCGCCTCCCCGGGGTTTCTCACGGAGGACATCGTCGTCCTCCTCTCCGCCGCCACGCTGCTGGCGTACGGCCTCGTGCCGGCGGCGTGGGCGCGGGAGCGGGACTTCGTCCTCCTGTTCTTCCTCTTCCTGGACCTGATCCTCGTCGTGCCCCTCCTAGCCGCACGGGTCGTGACGCACAACATCGACGCCTCCGTGGACGTCTACTCGTGGACGGCCCTGGCGCCGGAGGCGGGCGCGATCCTCTCCCTCTTCGGCGTCCCGAACTCCGTGCACGCGGTCGCGGGCTACACGGCCCCGGGGCTCACGTTCACGCCGCTGCACAGCAACGTGGCCGCGACCCTGGTCATCACGACCGCGTGCTCGGGCATCTACTCCTTCGGGATCTTCGCCGCCGCGTACATCGCGTTCCTGCTCACGGAGTACGCGAGCCCGTCGAGGCGCCTCTGGCTCCTGCTCGCCCTCGGCTTCGCCGCGTCGTACGCCGCGAACCTGCTGCGGATGGTCATCATCGTCCTCGTCGGCTTCTACGCGGACACGGCGGCGTCGGACCTGCAGAACCTCCTCCTGGCGCACTCGTACGCGGGCTGGATCATCTTCCTCGCCTGGCTGGCCCTCTTCTGGGGGCTCCTGTTCAAGTTCCTGCCCCTGGAGAGGGAGGAGCCGGGCCGGGCCGCGCCCGTCGAGACGCCGTCACGATCCGGGATCCCGCCGCCGGGCAACGTCTGCGGCATCTGCGGACGGCCGCTGAGTCCCGCGATCCCGGCCGCGCGGTGCGCGTGCGGCGCGATCCATCACCGCGCCTGCCTGGCGTCCGCGGGCGAGTGCCCTC
>JAJYKG010000062.1 GCA_021788795.1 Thermoplasmata archaeon
CCCTCGCCGCCGCGACGGCAGCCGCTCCGTCGGCCCCGGCGGTGCGTCCGGCCACCGCGTCGGCGCCGGCCCCCGCGTCGCCTCCCGCGAACGTGACCGCGGCCGAGCGGAGTTCGCTCTGCCTCCTCGGGGTCCTGCCGGGATGCCGCCCGTCCGTGCGGGCCGCCCCGACGACGGCGGTCGCGGCGCCGACTACGTCGCTCGTCACGAGCGGCACGGACCCGCCGTCGTCCTGGACGCAGATCACGCCCCCCGTGGGCTCCCCGAACCCGCCGGTCCGGTACTCTCCCTCCATGACCTACGACCCGGCAGACCACGACGTCGTGCTCTTCGGCGGCTACGGCGCGCCCAACAACGGGGCGGTCTGGGTCTTCTACCAGGACACCTGGGGCTACGCCGGCGGCCACTGGACCGAGCTCGTGGACAACGCGACGTGCACGCCGACCACCTGCCCCGCGCCGCGCGCCGGGGCGATGGCGACGTACGACCCGTCCCTCCATGGCGTGCTCCTCTTCGGCGGCTACTACTACACGCCGAGCATCACGGCCATCACCCTGAACGACACGTGGCTCTTCGCGGGCGGGCGGTGGACGAACCTCACCGCGGGCGCGGGCACGCCGCCCTCCGCGCGCTACGACGGGAGCATGGTCTGGGACACCCTGGACAACTACGCGGTCCTCTTCGGCGGCGCCCGGTCCTATGGCGCCACCTTCGGCGACACATGGACCTTCGACGGCGTGTGGACGAACCTCACCGCGGGCCTGGCGACGGCCCCGGAGTCCCGGGCCGGTGCCGCGATTGCGAACTCGCCCGCGGGCTACATCATGCTCTTCGGCGGCGAGCACAGCGGCACGCTGATCAACGACCTCCCCAACCAGAACTGCGTCGTCGGGGACCAGGAAGGCTGGTGGTGGTTCCGGGGCGCCTGGTCCGTGATGAACGAGTCCTACTCCTGCATCGCGATCGCGAGCCACCCGGCCGTCGTGTCGAACGCGGCGTCGGTCCTCGGCCAGGCCCCGCCCTGCGGCCGCGTCGACGCGGCCCTGGGCTGGAGCCCCCAGAACCAACGCTTCGTCCTCTACGGCGGCATGGGCCCGCTCAACCAGTCGGCCTGCTCGGGCTTCCAGTTCTACTTCCTGAACGACACGTGGACGTACCAGAACCCGCTGGGCTCGAGCTTCTACTGGCAGAACGCCACGGACGCCGGCGATCCGCCCGCGCGCGAGCAGATGGGCTACGCGAGCGACTTCACGGACAACTACTTCGAGATCTTCGGCGGCTGGAGCGGGACGGACGGCGGGAACAACGACACGTGGCGCTTCTTCGAGTATGTCCACGCGCGCCTCACCGGCCCGTCCGAGATCGACACGGGCTCCGCGTTCCAGTTCAACATCCCCTTCACGGTTACGGGCTTCGGCGGCACGAACGTCCTCACCTACACCTTCGCGATCGTCGGGCTGCGGAGCTCGCGCACGCTGAGCGGCACAGATTGCACGAACCTCACGGACGGCGCGGCCCACCCGCTCCCCTACGACGGCGTGGACCAGATCCCCTGCCAGCCCTCGCAGCTCAGCTACAACATCTACCGCCTCACGGTCGACGTGGTCGACGTCAACAACGTCGCGGACCAGGCTTGGGCGAACTGGACCTTCACGGTGCAGCCGCCGGAGACCGCGGCGGTGTACTCGGAGTACGTGACGTTCTTCTACGCGAACTTCAACCTGCCGAACGTCTTCCACGCGCTCCTCCAGGTGGCGAACCAGCCGGCCACGTCCGTCCAGGCGACCCTCGGCGGGAACCCGATCCCCTTCACGCAGCGGTCGAGCGGCTCGTTCTGGTGGGACTCGTCGCCCGTCAACATGGGCGACGTGGCGCCGGGCTCGCTCCTCCTGGTCCACGCGAACTTCGCGGACTGGGACCTGAACGCGACGTACCCGGTCGAGATGATCGACACGCCCTCGTGGCTGTCGTCCGTCTTCTTCTTCACCGGGGCGACCCCGACGGTCACGCCCAAGGGCGCGGGGCCGGACAACAAGACCTACTCGATCTACGAGAACTACTCGTGGAACCTCGGGCAGGCGATGGGCTTCAACCTCCCGGTGCCCATGATCAGCGGCAACTACAACCTGATCCCAACCGTCGCGCTCTCCCTCTCCGCGACCTCGAAGGGCAACGTCAGCCTGGTGGGCTCCTTCTCCCTCCAGCCGCCCAAGATCGACCTGGGCCCGGTCTCTCTCAAGCTGACGGCGACGATGAGCCTCACGGGGACCTTCGCCCTGGACACGGAGGGCCCGTCCGTCTCGGGGATCACGTGGCTCGCCGCGAAGGCCGTGGTCTCCCTCACGGGGGACTTCGGCGCCAACGTCCCGCTCTACGGCTTCGACATCCTCGGCGTCAAGGTGGGCTTCACCCTCAACATCGACCTCAAGCCCTCCGTCGCGCTCAACCTGATCCTCGCCCCGACGACGGAGACGTCGCAGGAGATCGTCAACGGCATCCAGGTCATGATCTCCTCCGTCTTCGGGACGTTCAAGCTGCCCCTCTCCGTCGCGGTATCGTTCGGCATCGGGTTCGCGTCCGTGGCCCTGGGCGGGCAGCTCGAACTCGACCTCAACGTCGGCCTGGTGCCGCAGATGGGCGTCCTGCAGGGTTGGGTCAACGGCTCCGTCTTCGTGAAGGCCTCCGCCCTCTTCTGGTCCGACACCTGGACGTTCCTGGGACCCGCGACAATCTACTCGTGGATCGACCCACCCGCCGTGCCCCAGGCGGTCCCGCAGCCGCCCGACGCGCCGTCGTACAACAACGGCACGGGGACGACGTGGCAGCTCGACTCCCGGTACTACACGACGAGCGGCTACGACGCGAACGTCTGGGACGCGGCCGGGTCCCAGGGCCTCGCGGTCTCCGACGTCTACCCACAGACGGAGATCGCCGGGGCCGCCGGGTCGAACGGCGCGTACCTCTTCTACTCGGACGACAACGCGTCCCTCCCGCTCCAGCAGGGGTTGCGGATCTCCGGGCTGCGCCTCGATCCGACGTCGAACCTCCTGACCGCGCTCCCCGCGCCGAGCGACCCGGGCTACGTCTTGGACCGGCCCCAGGCCACGCGGCTGCCGGACGGCAGCCTGTACGTCGTCTGGGCGGCGCTGCCCGCGTCGGAGACGTCCGCCGCGAGCCCGCTCGACCTCACGTCCCTCGAGCTCCACGGCGCGCACTTCTACCCCGCGGACGGCTCGTGGGGCCCGGTGCGCCGCTGGACGACCTCCGGGATCGTGGAGTCGTACGCCCTCGACGGCGCGCCGGACGCCGGGGCGCTCGTCGCCCTCGTCGCGCCCTCGTTCCTCCTGGAGAGCTCCACGCCGGAGCAGCTCCTGACGTTCAACGTGACGACGGGCGCGCCGACCGGCACCGCGAGCGTCTCCGGGATCTCCGAGGTCCTCTCGGCCCGCGCCCCGCTGGGCCGGGCCACGGTCCTCCGCCTGGACGGGAACGATTCGATCGTGTCGCTCGCGTCCGGGGCCGTGGTGGTCTCGCCCGTGGCGCTGCCGGCGGGCGAGGAGCTCCTCTCGGAGGTTTTCGTGCCCGGGTCGGCGTCCCTGTTGCTCGCGCTCGTCCGCACGCCGGACGCCGCGGAGATCGTCCTCGCCGACGCGGCCTCGTCGCAGACGCTCGCCACGCTGCCGGTCGCGCCGGACACGTACGAGGTCCACGGCCTCGCGGCCGGCGGCGCCGTGTACGTCTTCGCGGCCACGCGCCTCGGGATCGAGGGCTGGAAGGAATCCGCTGGCGTGTTCACGAACCTCACGACGGTCGACGAGGCGCACCTCGAGCACTTCGACGTCGTCCAGGCGGGCTCGTCCCTCGCCTTGTTCGCCCTCCAGACGAACGGGAACGTGACGACGCCCGTCGTCAACCTCACCCTGGACGAGGTCGCCGCGTCCCTGCCGCCCGTCCCCGCGGGGACCTCCGCGTCGGGCGCGGCGTCCTCCGCGAGCGTGACGGTCTACCTCATCGTCCTCGGCGTCGTCGCCGCGGCGGATGCCGCGCTGCTCGGCCTCTGGATCCTCCGGAGGCGGCGCGCCCGCCCGCCCCAGGGGGAGACCGGGAAGGCGCCCGCGGCGGAGCCGCCCGCGGAGCCGCCCGCGTCCCCGCCGGGAGGGTGAGACGATGGCCCTGCACGAACCCGCGTCCGTCCGCGCGCGCGTCGCGCTCGCGATCCTCGCGGCCGCTGCGGTCCTCGTCCTCGCCTCGGTCGCGCCCGCCCTCGCAGCGGCTCCCGTTGCGACCCCGTCCCCCGCGGGGCTCACGGTTCGCTCGGGACCGCCGAGCCCCTCCCTGGCGGCGGCTCGGGCCCCGAACGCGGCGGCGTCGAAGATCCTCTTCTACTTCCCGCCCGAGTGGATCAACGTCACCCAACCGGGCGCGAACGCCACGCCGCCCGCCGGATACGACGGCACGATGGCGTTCGACCCCGCGGACCACGAGACCATCTACTTTGGCGGCTGCAGCGCCGCGGCGTGCCCCCAGAACGAGACCTGGGGCTTCGCCGGCGGCCACTGGACGAACCTCACGGACGTCCGGCACGCCCCGCCGGCCCGCGTCGGCGCGTCCATGGACTACGACGCGAACATGGGGGGCGTCCTCCTGTTCGGCGGCTACGGGGCCTCCGGGTACCTCGCGGACACGTGGCTCTTCCGCCACGGCGTCTGGACGAACCTCACGTGGGTCGGCCCGGGGCCCGCGGCGCGGGAGCTGGCCACGATGACCTTCGACCCGGAGCCCGAGGAGAACGGCTCCGTCCTCTTCGGCGGCTACGTGCCCGGGGTCGGCTACGCGACCGACACGTGGGTGTGGGAGGGCTGGTCGGGCTGGGTGCCCCTCGCCCCGAACATCGCCCCGCCCGCGACCCTGTACTCCGTCATGGCGTACAGCCCCGCAGCAAGGGCCGTCGTCCTGTACCGGCCGGACCTCGTGAACCAGACGTGGGAGCTCTACGCGGGCCAGTGGTGGCAGGTGAACCCGACCGCCGAGCCGACGTACCGCGAGGACGCCTCGACCGTCTACGACCCGGCCCTCCAGGAGGTCCTCCTGTTCGGCGGGACCACGTTCTCCGGGGACGCGAACGACACGTGGGCGTTCACCGGGGGCACGTGGCTGTCCCTCTCGACGACGAGCGCGCCCCCGGTGCGGCAGGGGGCGGCGATCGGGCTCGACCCCAGCGGATCCGCGCCCGTCCTGTTCGGCGGCGTGGGCCCGGCGGCCTACCTGAACGACACCTGGGTCTTCGAGGTCCCGCCGGGCGCGTCCCTCACCGCGAGCCCGTCGCGCCCGGAGGTCTCCGCGCCGGTCACCTTCACCGCGGCCGTGGGCCACGGGACGGCGCCGTACACGGCCACCTTCTCCTTCGGCGACGGCACGAGAGCCGCGGTCACGTCCTCGTCCTCCCCGCTGACCGTGGTCCACGCGTACGACGCGCCGGGGAGCTTCACCCCCTCCGTCGCGGTCACGGACGGCGTGGGCGCGACGGCGGCCGCGGCGATGCCCGCGATCACGGTCGCGGCGGGTCCGTCCGTCGCGGCGAGGGCCGGACCGTCCTCGGTGGACGTCGGTTCTCCGGTGGCCTTCTCGGCCGCGGGGTCCTCCGGCGTCCCGCCGCTCAACTACACCTGGGCGTTCGGGGACGGCACCACCGCGGAGGGCGCCAACGTCTCCCACGCCTACGCCGCCGCGGGCGTCTACGTCGCGCAGGTGACTGCCACGGACTCCCAGGGCGGCACGGCGAACGCCACGGTGACCGTCCGCGTGGCCGCGCTGCCGACCGCCTCGATCCTCGTCGTCACGCCGTCCCCCGCGGAAGGCTCGCCGGTCGCGCTCCTCGCGCCCCTCTCGGGCGGCACCGCTCCGTTCCGGTATGCGTGGAGCTTCGGCGACGGGTCGGCGAGCGCGTTCGCGGCGCCCCTGCACACGTACAACCGGACGGGGACGTACACGGTGCAGGTCTGGGTCAACGACTCCTCGGGCGGCGGCACGCACGCGACCCTCCAGGTGACGGTCGCCTCCGTGGCCGCTTCCGGCGGGGGCGCGCCCCTCTGGTTCTGGGCGGCGCTCGCGGCGCTGGTCGCCGTCGGGGCGGTCGGCGTCGCGCTGCTCGTGGTCCTCCCGAGGCGGGGGAGACCGCCCAAGTCGCCTCCGGCGACGTAGGCCCCCGATGCGAACGGAAGGGTCCCCGACCGCGGGGCGCCCGAGGCGGCGCTCCGCGGCTTTCTATATCCGCCGCGGCTTCGGGCCCTCATGCCTGACTGGTGGCTCGGCGACGTGGGCATCCGCGTGACGGACCTCGCGCGCTCCCTCGAGTTCTACACGAAGATCCTCGGCCTCGAGGAGATCGGCCGCGGCGGGGACGACGACGGTCGCTACGTCCTCCTGCGGGACAAGCGCTCGGGCCAGCGGCTCGAGCTGAACTGGTACGCCGACGGGAACCCCTTCGCGGCGCCCTTCACTCCCGGCGAGGCGCTGGACCATCTCGAGGTCCGCGTGAAGAGCGTGCCGGAGATCCTGGAGTACCTCAAGGGATTCGGCGTCCTGCCCGCGACGAAGAAGGTCTGGGCGAACCGGGCGGGCGTCGAGAAGTTCCGCTCCGACCCCCGCGTCGCTTCGTTCATGGACCAGGACGTGTGGGCGTTCGAGAGCGGCCGCTCCATCGCCTTCATCCAGGACCCGGACGGGAATTTCCTCCTCCTCTACGACCACCCGGAGGAGCCCTGGGACGGGCCCATGCCGGACGGGTACTGACGCCCCTCCCGGCGAAGGGTCTTTGAGCGCGGCCGGGCATCGGGACGCCCACGTCCTTCGAACTCGAGCACGAACTCCTCGGCCCCGTCGCCGCGTGGCTCGCGTCCGCGGGCTACCGGGTGCGGGCCGAGGTGCCCATCGTGGGCCGCTGGGCCGACCTCGTGGGCGCACGGGAGTCCGAGATCGTGGCCGTGGAGCTCAAGCTGCGCGACTGGCGCGCGGCCCTGCGGCAGGCGACCGCGTACCAGGTGGGCGCGGACCGCGCGTGGGTCGCGATGCCCCTCGCCGAGGCGTCGCGCGCGTACCGCCACCGCCACCGCTTCGAGGCGGAAGGGGTCGGGCTGCTCGCGGTGGACGACCAGGGACGTGTGCGCGCGCCGCTCCCGGCGGCCACCTCGCCCCGCCTCCTACCGTTCGTCCGCGAGAAGGTGCTCGCCACGACGCGGCCGGCCGACGAGGTCGCGGCCCCTGCGCCCCTCCGCCGGAATCCTCCCTGAGGGCCCGCGCCGCCCCGCTCACGGCGCGCTCGCCAGGTGGGACCCGAGGGCACCGCCGCCGATGGCCAGGGCCAGGATCGCGGAGGCGACCGCGAAGAGCAGGAAGAGCAGGAACCCGCCGTAGGCGAGCTTCCAGGGCAGCGTCAGCGTCTTCCGCTCCACATCGGGCAGGTTCTCCAGCTCGGGCACCACGACCATCCGGTCGATGTACACGGTCACGGGGAAGGTGAGCACCGCCGTGCCGCCTAGAGCGATGTAGAGGAACAGCATCGCGATCGGCTCCGCGGTCATCCCGAGCCCGTAGGCGGAGACGCCGTAGTAGATGCTGAGCGCGCCCGTGACCCCCGCGAGCACGCCGACGTACTGCGTCCGAAGGCGGAGGAGCACGGAGACCGCGAAGGCGACCAGGATGATTCCCAGGAGCGAGTACGGGTCGTAGAAGAGGATGTTGTACGAGCCGGGCAGGGGCCAGGTGAGCTCGCCCCAGATCCCGATCGCGAAGACGATCACGCCGAGGCCGGCCAGGGGGATGGCCGCGCCCCGGAGGTGCTCGTACGTCTTGTGGTGCCCGTGCCTCCGGTAGTTGAGATATCCGACCGCGCCGGAATAGAACAGGAGCGTCGCGACGAACGCGAGGGTGAACAGCTGCAGCGCCAACGGATCGACGAATGCCATGCGAGTCCTCCCGCCCCGCCTTGCGGCGACGCCCGCAGCGTGCGCGTGCCACGGGTCCGCGAACCGCATCCACCGGAGGGGCGGACCGGAATCGCGCGTCAGCTATCTCATGATGTAGGGTCCGCGCAGGACCCTCCGGATCCCCGTGTCGGTCCCGCCTCCCGGGTCCGGGCCGCGGGGCGGGGCCGAGGACCTCCGCGCGTGGCGCGCCCCTGCGGCCCCGAAGAGCTCGCCGCGGCGGCGCAGGGGTTCGACGATTGTCGGTCTCCGTACGCCGTCCGCCCTCCGGAGCGTGCGAGCCATTATCTAGGCTCGGGGGGATGCCCGCCAAACCCGCCCCCTCCGGGGCGGGGGGTGAGGGAGAGGGTAGGTTGCATCGTCGAAAGGAACTTCTGGGTGTCCTCGTCGCCTTGCTGATTGCCGCGTCGCTCCTCCTCGCGGTCCCGCTCGGGCCGTCGGCCCCCGCCGCGACGCCGGCGGCGCCGGCCGTGTCGGCGTCCGCGGCGACGCCAGCGATCTGGTACAACTACAGCGACTTCTTCAACGTCTCCTACGGGGAGTGGTGGGACATCCGGGCCCCGCTCTACGGGGACGAGCCCATCCACGCGGACTGCTTCAACCTGACCGCCTACAACGACGGCACGTGCACGAAGCGGGTCGCGGGCTGGCCCGCGGTCCCCTCGTACCCGTACATGAACTGGGCCGGCTCGGGGAGCGCGAACAGCGAGGGGAGCTCGACCGCGGTCTACGCGCCGTACCGCGCGGACATCACCGCCTACAACGAACCCGGCTACAACCTGTCCCAGCCGGTCTTCCTTCCGGTGCTCGACTACGCGGCGGCGCCGGGGGCATCGCTCTCGTTCAACTGGAACATGCAGTACCTGGACACGGCGCAGTTCACCGCCCTGACCACCGCCCCCCTGAGCTGCTACTCCGGCACATCGAACGCGAACGACGGGTATCAGCTCGTGTCCAAGATCTACCTGACGATGGACAACCAGGAGGCCCTCCGCCTCTTCGGCGCGACGATCCCGACCTCTGGGGGCGCCCTGCAGAGCTGGTGGGCCGCGAACACGCTCCCCGGGTGCGCGATGACGACCGGCGGCAAGAACCCCCAGGCCGGCCCCCTCGAGACGGCCGTGAACAACTGGTTCGCCAACGAGGCGAACGGGAAGTACGACATCTACAACGGCTACGACGCGGCCTACACGAGCCTGTACACGAACATCACCGCCACGGTGCTGTCCCCGGGCCCCACGGGCACGACGGAGGTCTACATCGAGCATGGCGCCTGGGGCACGGAGACCCTCCTCGACCGCTGGTTCTACTGGGGCAACGCCTCCTACACGGCGAACGTCATGAACTCCGGCGCGGCGAAGGGCTGGTGGGGCATGGAGAACGGCTGGTGGGAGGGCGTGCACTACACGGGCACGCTGACCTCGGCGGCCATGAACTTCAACCTGCAGGGCGTCCTCCAGTACCACTTCCAAGAGCACTCCGCCCCCGGCCCGGACAACTGCTACCGCGGGCAGACGACCTGCACGGAGGCCTCGCCCTCGGACGACACTCCGTACTGGACGTGGGGGCCGATGCTCCTCGACTACGGGATCTTCTCGCCGCAGCACCCCTCCGAGATTTCGCGCTTCAGCGGCCTGAACTACATCAAGTCGACGCCGGGCAGCGGCGACTACGGCACGAACACGTCCTTCGACTACGTGCCGGTCTCCTGGCCGGCGAAGGCGGGTGAGTACTGGAACTTCGCCTTCCCGACGAACGCGAGCGCGTACTACCAGAACCCCGCGACCGCGCCGATCGGGACGGACCCGTTCAAGACGGGCGTGCCGCTGCCCACGATCACGTCGACCCTGTCCCTGGACAAGATCTTCCCCGCGGGCGTCGGCACGTGGAACGCCG
>JAJYKG010000063.1 GCA_021788795.1 Thermoplasmata archaeon
CATCAACGAGTACAAGGGCCGCATCTATCCCGTGAACCCGAAGGCGGAGGCCATCCACGGCCTCCCCTGCTACCCGAGCGTCACGGCCCTCCCCGAGGCCGTGGAGCTCGCGATCATCACGGTCCCCGCGGAAGGAGCGCTGGCCGCGGTGGAGGAGTGCGGCAAGAAGGGGATCCGGGGGCTCATCGTCATCACCGCGGGCTTCCGCGAGATCGGCGGGTCCGGGGCCGACCGCGAGCGGGAGCTCGCCGCGGTCGTCCAGAAGTACGGGATGACGATGATCGGCCCGAACTGCATGGGGGTGATTAACTCCCATCCCGACGTGCAGCTCGACGCCACCTTCGCACCCACGCCGCCCCTGCGCGGTCACGTCTCCCTGATCACGCAGAGCGGCGCCCTCGGCGTCGCGATCCTGGAGCACGCCAAGTCCCTGGGCCTGGGCTTCGCCAAGTTCTGCTCCCTGGGGAACAAAGCCCAGGTGAGCCTGAACGACCTCCTGTCCGCCTGGAAGGACGACCCGGAGACGAAGCTCATCGCCGCGTACATCGAGAACTTCGGTAACCCGAAGAATTTCGTGCGCATCGCACGCGAGGTGACGAAGCAGAAGCCCGTCATCGCCGTGAAGGCGGGCCGCTCGGAGGCCGGCGGCCGCGCGACCGCGTCCCACACGGGCAGCCTCGGGGGCTCCGATCTCGCCGCGGAAGCAGTGTTCAACCAGACCGGCGTCCTGCGCGCGAACTCGATCGAGGAGCTGTTCGACTACACGATGGCCTTCTCCCTTCAGCCCCTGCCGCAGGGCAACCGCATCGCCGTCATCTCGGACGCGGGCGGCCCGGCAATCATGGCCGTCGACGAGCTCTCCGCGCAGGGCCTCCAGCTCGCGGAGTTCACGGAGGCTACGCGGGCGGCGATGAAAGCATGGGCGCCGCCGGACGCCTCCCTCGCGAACCCGATCGACCTGACGCCGGAGGGCTCCCTGGACGACTACCGCAGGGCCCTCGAAGCCGCCCTCGCGGACCCGAACGTGGACGCGGCGATCGCGGTCTACGTGCCGCCCGTCCGGACGGACGAGGTGGACTGGGCCAAGGTCGTGTGGACGACGGCCCAGAAGTTCCGCAAGCCCGTCCTCTGCAACTTCCTGGGCCGGACGACGGACAGCCCCGGGTTCATGGAACTCGTCAACCACAGCCTGCCCTCCTACCTGTACCCGGAGAACGCGGCCCGCGCGCTCGCGGCGATGCACCGGTACGCGGAGTACCTGGAGCGGGACGAGGGCGTGGTCCGGACCTACGAGGTGTCCCGCGCGAGCGCAGGAACGATCCTGGATCACGCGCTCGGCCAAGGCCGCACGCGGCTGACGGAGATCGAGTCGGTCGAGTTCCTCGAGGCCTACGGCCTCAAGACGGCGCGGGCGCGGCTGTGCAAGAACGTCGACGAGGCGGCCGTGGCCGCGCGGGCGCTGGGCTACCCGGTGGCCCTGAAGGCCGTGGGCAAGCAGCTCCTCCACAAGACGGAGCTGCGGGCCGTCGTCCTCGACGTCCGCGACGAGCGCGCGCTGCGCCTCGAGGGCATGAAGCTCCTCCACCGGATGGAGACGCAGGGGATCACGCCGGACGGCATCCTCGTCCAGGAGTTCATCTTCCGGGGCAAGGAGGTCATCCTCGGGATGACCCGGGACAAGGTCTACGGCCCGTTCCTCGTCTTCGGCCTGGGCGGGATCTACGTGGAATACATGAAGGACGTCTCGTTCGGCCTGCCGCCCCTGACGGACCAGGACGCGTACCGGATGATCCGGGCGATCCGCACGTACCCGCTCCTCGCCGGGGTGCGGGGCGAGACGCCCCGCGACATCGACGCGCTCGCCGAGGCGATCCTCCGCTTCTCGCAGCTCGTCCTCGACTTCGACCAAGTCGCGGAGATCGACCTGAACCCGATCGAGTCCCTCGAGCAGGGGAAGGGCTACCGCGCCGTCGACGCGCGCGTGATCCTGGCCGCCCCGGAGGCGGAGGGCTGAGGGCGCGAGCCTCAGCCCCGCGGCGACGAGGACCGGCGGCTTTCGCGCAGCCGTCAGACGGCGATGAGGACGACCCCGAGGAACACGGAGAGAACGCCGACGAGCTGGGTCCGGGTGAGCCGCTCGTGCAGGACCCCGGTCGCGAGCCCGATGGTCACCGCGCTGAAGAGACCGCTGAGGGTGCCGATGATCGCTACGCTGCCTCCGAGGATGCCCACGTTGTAGGCGATGAACGAGAGGCTGTCGAGGATCCCGATCGCCCCGAGGTGCGGCCACAGGGCGCGGGGCAGCCCGCGGACGCGCACGACGCCGAACGCGGCCAGGACGAGCAGGAGGACCACGCCCACGAGGCGGACGGCGGCGGTCACCGTCACGGGCCCCACGTCGGCCACGACGTACTTCACGGCGAAGTAGAACACCCCGTATCCGGCGAAGGCCGCGAACGCGGACAGCAGGCCGGCCCGCGCGTCGCGGGGGGGCGCGTTCTCCGGATGGGGGGCCGCGCGGCTCAGGAGCAAGATGCCCGCGAGGACGAGCACGATCCCCAGGGCCGCGGGCGCGGCAACGGACTCGTGGAGGAACAGGACCGCGAGGGCCGCGGTCACCGCGGGATAGCTGGACGCAATGGGCGAGACGACGCTCAGGACGCCGTACTCGAAGGAGCGGTAGAGGAAGAGCGTGCTGAACGTGTTGACGACGCCGAGGCCGAGGACGAGGAGCCAGGCATCCGACCCGACCCAACGCCCCCGCTCGAAGACGAAGGCGACCGGGGCGAGGATGATGAGGCCGACGAGCTCCATGTAAAACAGGACATGGACGTGCCCGACCCGGTGCGCCGCCTGGCGCGCGACGAAGTCGCTCGTGCCGTACCCCAGGGCCGTCGAGAGACCGAAGAAGAGGTCGGATTCCGTGCCCAAGGGATCGCGCCCCGGGATGGCCGCGCCGCACTTAGCGTTGCGCGTCCGCGGGCGCGCGGGAGCCGAGTTCGATCCGGAGGCCGTCCGGATCCTGCACGAAGGCGAGGCGGCTCCCTCCCTCCGTGAACGGCGGCAGCGCCGGCTTCGCGTCCCGCGCGACGAGCTCGCGGTACGCGGCGTCCGCGTCCTTGCAGTCGAAGGCGAGGCGCTCGAGCGCGTCCCCGTGGCGGTAGGGGGCGCGGAAGTGTTCGGAGTCCTCCGGGTACCAGTTCAGCTCGAGGACCTGGGGCGAGTCCGGGCTCCAATACAGCGTTCGCCGCCGCCCGGCCGGAAACGCGCAACCCATGTAGCCCCGCGCGGCCTAGGGAACGGGCGTCGGGGGAACGCAGACGTGATCCAGCTCGATGTCGAGGTGCCAGACCGGCCCGGGGAACTCGCACGCCTCCTGGGAATCCTGGCCGCAGAGTCGGTCAACATCGACGCGATGAGCGCGAACTCCGGCGCCGGGCATTCCTACGTGAGCCTGATCACGGACCGGCCGATCCGGGCGCGGCAGTCCCTCCGGAAGGCGGGGTACCCGTGCTCGCAGCGCACGGTCCTCGTCGTGAGCGTGGCCGACGAGCCCGGGGCCTTCGCCGCCCTCGCGCGGAGGCTCGGCGGAGCGGGAGTCAGCATCGAGAGCGTCGTGCACCTGGAGAGCGTGGGCCGCCGCGTGCAGCTCGCGATCGGCGTGGACAACCGGGACGCGGCGAGGGCCCTCGTCTGAGCGACTCCCGACCGCGGGGCCGGTGGGTACAGGATTCGATAACGAGAACACGAAATCTCATCGAAACCCTCAAATGACCCACCATCCCTATCTTCCAGCCATCGGGCAAGTGGGTTCCGGGAGAATAGAGCGCATGGCAGACAAGCCGGCGACGAAGGACGCGCGGCGGGATCCCATCGGGGTCGTCCCCACGAGGTTTGCGACGCACGGGCCGAAGACGGTGCCGCGCGTGGACACGGAGCGGATCTTCGTGATGGATGCGAACAGCAACCTGCTCGGCGAGTACGCCCTGGACGACGATTGCCCTCTCGAGAGCTCCGACCTCCGCCGCTCCGTTCCCGTGAACGGATTGCGCCACCTGGTCAGCTTCTACCAGGGCGAGTACGCCTTCACCCCGTTCAAGGTGGACGAACTCTGGTTCGTGATCCTGACGCGCGGCGTGCCGCGGATCGAGGAGCGCGGGTCCATCGGCACCCTCCTCGCGGCGGCCCGCGTCCACATTCCCCCCATGATCGAGCCCACGCTCGCGAAGCGCGAGCGGGAGCTGCAGGCCAAGGAGGAGGATCTCGCGGAGCGGGAGAGAGTCCTGGTTCAGCGCGAGCAGCGCGCGGGGGTCCTCGACTCCGAGATCCGCCTCGCCTCCACCCAGCTCTCCGAGCGCGAGGCCGACGTCCGCGGCCGCGAGGCTCGGCTGGTCACGCTCCACGACTACGCCGCCCAGCTTCAGCGGTCGTTCGCCCTCCCGAAGGAGCCGAAAGCGAAGGACGGATCGCCGTCCGCGCCGCCGGCGTCACCCTAGGTCCGCGCCCGCCGCGGAGCGGGAGTTTCTCAGGTCCGATAACCGAGTGGCGCTCCTTAAGTAACTCGCCGTGGACTCGAGTCCGCACGATGGCAATGCGAGCGCGAACGCTCGTGTCAGCCGGGGCGGACAGCGCATGCGAGGGTATGTCGGGACCCTGATCGGCGAGATGGTCCTCGGAGGGCTGGGCCCCGCCCTCGCCCCCCTCCTCCTGGCCGCGCCCTCCAAGAAGTTCGTGCGCGCCCAGCTCAAGAAGGTCTACGTCCTCAACGAGATGGGGGACATGGCCGGGGAATACGTCCTCGACCCGGACTGTCCCATCGACTACAACGACTTCCTGAGGGCCCTGCCCGACGAGGGCATCGGCGACCGCGAGACCCTCTTCGTCGGCGAGTACGTCTTCACCGCGTTCCAGAGCGGCAAGTGCGTCTTCGTCCTTCTGAGCCGGGGTCAGCTCGCGCCGGAGGACATCGACTGGACCACGACCCTGCTGACCGCCGCGGACGCGCATCTCGCCGCGCAGGTCAAGAGCGCCGCGGCCGCGCGGCCGCCCGAGCCGCCGAAGGTGAACGCAGAGGCGGAGAAGGCGTTCGCGGATCGAGAGGCGCGCCTCGGGACCCGGGAGAAGGAGCTCGCGACGCTCGAGGCCGAGCTCAAGGCGACGGAGGCGAACCTGAAGGGGCGGGCCGAGGAGCTCGACCGCCAGAAGGCGCGGGTCTCCAGCCTGGCCGACTACGTGACCCAGCTCCAGAGCAGCGTCGCCTCGGGCGTGAACCGGGCCCGCCAGTCGCTCGAGATGGCGGAGCAGCTCGCCGCGACGTCGGCGGACGGCCAGCGCCAGGCGGACACGCAGGCCCTGGCCGACCTGCGGCAGCAGTTCGACGAGGAGCGGAAGGCGCTCCTGGCCGCGAAAACGGACCTGGAGGGGAAATACCGCGAGACCGTCGAGCAGACCCGCCAGCTCCAGGCCAAGGTCACCGAAGCGGAGAAGGCCCTCGAGCAGGAGCGCGCGGACACCCGGACGCGCGAGGCGGAGGCGGAACGGCTCCGCAGCGCCGTCGAGGCCCGCGTCCAGGAACTCGGCCAGCGCTTCGCCGCGATGGCCAAGGAACGGCTCGTCAACTCCCACCGGCCTGCCGGGTCTGCGACCGCCGCCCCCGCGGCGACCGGCGCGGAGACGGAGTCGGTCCGGACCGAGCTTTCGAAGGAACGCAAGTTCCTCCAGCGGCGCGCGATCGAGCTGCTCGACCGCGAGGAGAAGGTCCGCGCCCGGGAGGCCGCGGCCGACGAGCGCGAGGCCGTCCTCGCGAAGCGCGACCAAGAACTGGCCGCTCGGGAGACGACGCTGGCCAAGGTATCCGGCCACGCACCCGCCTCCCCGGACGCCGAGGAGGCCCGCAAGGACATCGAGCGGCGCGTCAAAATCATCCAGCAGAAGGCCCTCGAGCTCCTGGACCGCGAGGAGAAGCTCCGGAAGCGCGCGGCCGATCTCGAGGCCCTCGAGGCCCGCCTCTCCGGAAACGTCCCGGCCCGGTAGGCCGGCCACCGGATCCTCGCAGGGAATCAGGCCAGATAACCGTCCGACGCCCCTTATATACGCCCCGGAGGGTCGATTCCTCGAGCTATCGCCGGCGACGGGCGGGACCCGTCACGGCGGGGGTATGGCGAGCATGGATTCCCAGGCACGGGCGACGGAACCCGCAACCACCGGAGGGCTCGCTCCCGCCTGTGGCCCGCGGCCCCCGCGGCGAGGCTCCGCGGAGGGAGCGGGATGAAATCGGCGACCGCGCTCCTCCTCGTCCTCATCCTCCTCGCCGCGGCGTTTGTCGCGGTCGTGGCGCAGGCCACGTCGGATCCCCTGGCGCCGTACCGCGCCCCGGACGGCAGCCTCCACATCCCGGGCGGCGCTCTCACGCCGCAGCTCGAGCGCCTCCTGTTCGGCGGTAACAATCTCCAGACCTTCCTCAACCTCAGTTACGCGGCCCCGGCGACCTCGGCGTTCCCGACGATGGGGTTCGCGGAGCGCGGGTACCTCGTCCCCAACCCGAACGTGTTCGTGCACCCGGGGCGGCCGCTGCCCACCTTGGCCGACGGCCTCGCGCAGGCCGTCGCGCACTGGTTCCCGCCCTTCGACTGGGGCGCGCAACTGCGAGGCGCGGCGAGCTGGTTCTTCGGCCTCGTCACCCTCGACGCGAGGGCCGCGGTGAACGTCGACCCCACCGGGACCGGCACCGGGGTGAGCGCGGCCCTGACGTGCACCACGAGCCAGACCGCGTCGCCCTCGGACAACGCGGTCCTCGTCATCCTGTCCGAACAGGGCACGACGACGTACGTCAGCGTGACGTACGGCACGACGAGCCTGAGCCTCATCGCGAACGCGGTCGCGACGGGCGGGACGACCTCGCACGTCGAAATCTGGGGCTACGCGGGCACGATCCCGAGCGGTTCCCAGACGATGACGGCGACCCTGTCCGGCGTCGCGAACAAGAAACAGACCTGCGCCACGATCCTCCTCTCGGGGGTCAATCCCGCGGGCCCCTTCATCAACGGCCGCGGCACGAGCGGCACGACGGCGAACGCCGCAATCACGCTCCCCGCGACCGTGTCCCCGGGCAACCTCGGAATTGCGGGCCTCGCGCTCGCCTCCGGCACCAACCCCAGCTCCGTGGCAGGTTCCGGCGCCGCGGCGACGTCCCTGTTCGGCACCGCCGTTCCGATCTGCTCGTCCGGGAAGGTCTGCGGAGCCGGAGCCTCAATCCCGAATCCCGGCACGGCCGTCACCTGGACGTCCGTGGCGGCACAATGGGCCGCCGCGTCTGTCGAGGTCGTTCAGATGCCTTGCGGGTCCGGCGGCGCCGACTGCTTCCGCATCGGGTCCGGCGGCGCCTGGAACAACCCCACGAACTGGGCGGACTACTCGAACGGCCCTTCGTGCGGCTGCACGCCCGCGCCGACGGATCGCGCGATCCTGAACGCGAACGCCTCGGGCACCGTGTCCCTGGCCGCGGCGACCACCATCGCCGGAATCGACATGACCGGGTTCGCCGGCACCCTGGACACGGGGTCCAGCTGGGCCCTCACGGTGAACGGCAGCCTCACCGTCCAGGGAACGTTCAATGCGAACGGATCGAGCGTCTCCGTCTCCGGGAACGTGGTCGTCCTGGGGGCCGGTACGGTGGCGGACCTGGGCACGTCCACCTGGACCGTGAACGGCACATGGACGAACAACTCGACGTCAGGTTCATGGTCGGCGGGGACCGGCACGGTGACGATCCGGGACGCTACGGACGGAACGCTGACCTTCGGGGCCCTGGGCGTCCCCGAGTTCAACAACCTCACCCTCGACTCGAGCGCCGCGGCGGGCCCGATGTACACCATGGCGTCCCACGGACTGCGGATCACCGGGACGCTGCGTATCCAGAACTCCACAGGCGGCGCGACCGGAACCACGGTCCTGACCACGGGCGCGAACCCGTACTACAACATCACCGCGGGGGCGATCGTCCTCGGATCGTGGGGGGGTCTCACCGCGAACTCCTCGACGCTGTCCGTCTCGGGGAACTTCACCGCGAACGGGAGCAACGCCGCCTGGTCCCCCGGCGCCTCGACCCTGGCCTTCGCCGCTTCGGGGACGCTTACGCTCGGGGCGGGCCAGACGGTCAACCTCCTCAACGTGAACGCCGGCATTCTCACCCTGGGGTCTGCCCTCACGGCCTCGGGCACGGTCACCATTGCCTCGGGTGCGGCCCTCTCGACCGCGAACCGCGGGTTCACGCTGCAAGCCGGCCTCACGGTCAACGGGACAGGTTTCCTCGCGGCCGGAACGTCCGCGGTCTCCGTCGCGGGGAACGTGACGGTCGCCGCGACGGGCGGCTACATCACCTCGGGCGCCGGTAGCTGGACCGTCTCGGGCGCCTGGTCCAACGCGTCCACTTCGACCGCCTGGAGCTTCGGCGCGCCGATCACATTCAACTCGACCTCATCCCAGGCGATGGTCTTCGCCGGCGCGGGCCTGCCGGGGAACGAATTCGGCTCGGTGACGTTCAGCGGTGGCCCCAGCGCTGTGACCTTCACGCTGTCCACCCGCGGCCTCCAGGCTGGCGCGGTCACGGTCGGGGGCGGTGCCGCGGTCACGACGCTCGCGACGGCGGGTCTCGGGGTGGCCGCGACCACCCTGACCGTCACGACGAACGGGGCCCTGACCGCCGGAGCCTCGACCCTCACGGTCACGACGATCACCACGGCCGCAGGCGCGTTCACGCCCGGCACGTCGACGATCCTCGTCAACGCGTCCTCGGGGACCGTGAACGTCCCCCAGACGGTCTCCAACCTGACCGTGGGGCCGGGAGTCGCGACCACGGTTACCTCGACGCTCACGTTCACCGGCACCCTGACGCTTGCCTCGGCCACGGTGGTCTTCAACTCCGACCTGACCTCGTCCGGAGCGACGGCGGCGGCGACGTTCGGGGGCGCCACCCTGACCGTCGCGGGATCCTGGAACACGGCGACCGTGGCCGCGGGCAGCTTCACGGCCGTGTCGTCGACCGTGACCTTCAGCGGCACTGCGAAGACCGTTTCGGTCTCGACGGGCAGCGCGTTCGCCTCGGTCGTCGTGACGGGGACGCTGAGCCAAGCCTCCCCGCTCACCGCCACGAGCCTCACCGTCTCCTCGGGTGGCCTCGCCAAGGGGACGAACGCTCTCACGGTCAACGGGAACTTGACCCTGAGCGGTGGCTCCCTCACCTCCATCTCGGGAAGCGTCGCCGTCTCCGGGAACGTCGGCATCTCCGCGGCGGGCTCCTACATCGCCTTCGGCTCCGAGGCTTGGACCGTGGGCGGATCGTGGACCAACGCCTCGACTTCGCCCTCGTGGTCCGTCGGCACCGCGACCGTGACGTTCGACGCCTCCACCGCCCAGACCCTGACCTTCATGGCAGGGTCCGCGAACGAGTTCTACAACGTCACGTTCAACAGCAGCCCGGCCACCGTGACCTACACGATGGCGGGGAACGGGCTGCGCGCGGCGAACGCCGTGACTGTGCAGGGCGGGGCGGGCACCACGACCTTGTCCACCTCGCCTTCGAACCTGCCGGTATCCGCGGCCTCCCTCACCGTGGACGCGGCTGGCGTCCTGTCCGCGAACGGGTCCACGGTCACCGTGCGCTCGATGAACACGAGCGCGGGCTCCTTCCTCCCGGGGACCTCGACCATCGTGGTGAACGCGTCCGGCGGTTCCGTGAACGTGCCGCAGACGGTGAACAACCTCACGGTGGGCAGCGGCGTCTCCACGACCTTCACCGCGAGCCTCACGTTCGCAGGCAGCCTGACCCTCACCTTGGCGACGGCCAG
>JAJYKG010000064.1 GCA_021788795.1 Thermoplasmata archaeon
TAGGGCCGCCGCAGGCCGAGCCACGCGGTGACCACGACGAAGCCGGGGAGGAAGATGAGGGTGTTCATGTTGGGGTACAGCACGGACTCGATCCACACGAGGCCGAGGTAGTCCGCGTACCACATGTAGACGACCATGCCCGCGAAGGCCAGGAACCCGAGCGTGCCCGCCCAGTGCACGACCCGGACGGCGCTGGACTCCGGCAGCACGAGGACCGCGAGCGCGCACACCCCGCTCGCCGCGGACAGGATGAACAGGAAGAGGGCCAGAGGCACGAAGTACGGCTGCACGACCGGCGCGAGCCAGCCGGGCGCGAACAGGGTGAGGAGGGACTGGCCCGCCACGACCAGGAAGCCGGCCAGGGTCGTCGGCACGAGCCACTTCCGCATCGGGCGGAAGCCGAGCCGGCGGAGGCCGATGTACGTGGCCAGTCCGACCAGGACGGGCGGGATGACGAAGAACCACTTCATCGTCTCCACATCGATCATCGCCGTCCCGTTGGGCGACTCCCACCGTTGCCCGACGACGCTGCGGATCGAGTAGAGGGAGGCGAAGAACGTCCAGGCGATGAGGAAGCCCAGGCCCACGGACGCGCGGATGGGGGACTTGGCGGGCCGGGTCTCCCGGCCGCGGTCCACGAAGGGGAGGAGGATGAGGAAGATCACGGGGATCCCGCTCAGGAGGTCGCCCCAGAACGCGGGGTCGAACTGGGTGACGAGCGGCGTGCCCGCGAAGAGGGTGAAGCTGGGGAAGATGTCCGCCACCTGGAGCAGACCCCACGAGAACAGCAGGTACCAGTCCGGCACGATGAGCTCAGACAGCTGGGGGCTCCTCGCGGGCCCGAGCTGGGGCGTGGCGATGCCGGCGAGGAAGAAGATGATCGCGACGAGCAGGAGGATGAGGACGAGGTCGCGGGTGACCTCCTGCGGGAAGAAGGGGATCCCGGGCTGGTGGTCCGAGCGCTGGGGGCCGTACTGCCGGGTGAAGCCCGGCCGGCCCTCCAACACCTTCTCCTTGACCTTCTCGATCTCCATCGTCCACCTCAGTGGGGCTCCGCGACGCCCTGGACCCACACGAGGGCCATGTGCACGATCATCAGGCCCACGCCGACGAACGGGAGGATGAACACGTGGATCCAGTACCACCGGAGCACGTAGTACCCGGACAGGGTGCTCGTGCTGCCCCAGAGTAACGTCGCTAACTGGTCTCCGATGAGCGGCGAGGCCCGCGTCATCTCGATCCCGATGTTCGCGGCGCCCTCGCTCAGGTTGTTCGCCGGCAGGAGGTACCCGGAGTACCCGAAAAGGATCGTGAGCATGAGCAGCACGACCCCGATGATCCAGTTCAGTTCCCGCGGCTTCTTGTAGGCGCCCGTGAAGTAGACGCGGCACATGTGCAGGAAGACGGCCGCGATCATGATGTGCGCGGCCCAGTGGTGCATGCCGCGGATGATGAACCCGAAGGGGATCTGGTACATGATCCGGTTCATCGACTGGTACGCGGCGTTCGTCAGTCCGCCGCCCGTCGTGAACTGGTACGAGCCGTCGGGCACGTAGAAGAAGCCCAGGATGATGCCCGTGATCGTCAGGATGATGAAGGCGACGAAGGAGATGCCGCCGAGGCAGTAGAGCGGGTACCAGTACCAGATCGTCTTGAGCTCGTACTTCTCCGCGTGGCTGCGCGGCATCTGGCGCTGGTCCGTCTCGAGCACCTTGCGGGTCATGTCCGCCCACGGCACGGACGGGAAGCGCGTCTTGAACCAGCCGAAGACCGTTCGCCGGCTGTCCTCCCGGAGTGAATCCGAAGACCCAGACGCCATGTGACCCCTCAACAGTACTCGTACCAGCGCGGGTCCGGCATCCCGCCGAACAGGACGCCGCCCTTCGCCTGGACCGGGACGATCGGCAGGGCCCGGGTGGCCGGGCCGTGCACGTGGGTCGCCCCGACGTAGTTCACGCTGTTGACCGGATTGTAATTGACCGCGAGGAGGAGCGGGTCGTACTGGGACCCATGGCAGATGCAGTAGACCGGGTCCTGGTGGTACACGTCGTAGGTGGGCGGCGGCACGAGGTAGTTCCGCAGCGGCGGCGGGTTCGTGACGACGTGCCACCCGGGGTAGCAGCAGAGGTGGACGCAGCGGTCGAACAGCACGACGATCTGCGTGTCCGAGCCGTTGTCGTAGAACATGTCGTAGCCCTGGGGGAGGACGATCTTGGCCTCCGTGAGGTCGGAGGCCGTCGGGACGGTGCCCTGCGGCGCCTGGTAGGGCACGCGGATGATGATCACCGGGAGTCCGGTGCCCGGGAGGAGCTGGGACCCCTGATAGACGCCCCGCCAGACGCCCGTGGCGCCTTCCCAGAGGCCGAAGTCTGTGACCTTGACCTGCTCCCCGTCCTTGCTGTTCCACCACTGGGGCGTCGGAAACTTCGTGTACAGAAGGTCCTGACGCACGGTCCCGCTGGCCACGATGGGGGGCGGGAGTAGCTGCCCGGACACCAAGCCGCCGACGCTCGCCAGGGCGCCGACCGCACCGATGGTCATCCCGAGCCGGACCCATTCCCGGCGCGTCATGCCCTTCGGCTTTTCCTCTTCCTCCCAGCTCATCGGGAACACCTCACCGGAACGTCCTCGGAGGCACGAGCTTGGGCCTTCGGATCTTGTGGATCAGCTCGTCGGGCATGAACCCCTTGCGGTAGATGTCGATCGCGACCGCGGCGAGCAAGAAGATCATCCCTAGGAACACGGCCATGTACGTATCCGCGTCCGCGGGGTAGTAACCGCCGAGGACCTGCATCGCGATCAGGACCGCGAGGGCGCTGAACCAGAGCGCGCCGATGACCAGGCCGGCGATCGCCACGGCGGCCATGGCGCTTCCGCGCGTGGCGTCGCTTCGGATGAGCGTGGTCACGGCAGCCCCTTCCTCACGTGCGCTTTGTGGTCCTTGAAGTGCGGGCTCGAGCTCTTGATCACGAAGTAGCTGATGACGATCCAGACGAGCATCGCGGCGATGCCAATCATGCCGATCCAGTAGGCGCGGAGCAGGACGCCCTTCTGCGGGACCGCCGCGGTGGGGATCGCGGTCGCGAGCATGATCGTGCCGACCATCCCGAGGGAGGAATGCGGGATGCAGTACCACTGGATCGTGCCGTTGTCCGTGCTGCCGGGGTAGGGCCCGGGGGTGAAGCTGTAGTTCGTGAGCGTCCGGTTGCTGTACGTGATGTTCGTCATCGAGTTTATCGTGAACTGGAAGGTCACGTTCGCCTGCGGGTTCACGAGACCGGTGTTGATGACCGGGTTGCCCTTGGCGTCGTTGATGGTGAAGGTGTGCGCGACCGCCGAGCTCGTGCTCTGGTTGTTGTAGAACGTCACGTTCAGCACGATCGGGACCTGCGGGAGCAGGATGACCGAGGGCGTGAACTCGTACTTCGTGCCGACCGTCTCGCCGATGACTTGGAGGTAGAGGATGGGGATCGCCGGTCCGCCAGCAGGGCTCGGCGCGGGGCTCTGGGCCGCGGCCGAGACGGGGAAAGCGGAGAACGAGACCGCCAGCAAGACTGCCGCTACGACCAGCGCAAGAGTCCTCATCCCACGACCCTCTTCAGCCCGGGCTCTCTCCATGGAAGGCCTCCGGGCGTTTGCGACAAAGAAGGATTACACTTAAACCTTGTGCTGTCCCGCAAGGACGGCTGTCGAATCTCCCGGTTTTCGGCGGCCCTCAACCCTGATTCGACGCGCTCGTCCGGAAGGGGGTTCTCTCGGAGGACACGACCCTCACGGCCCGCCGAGTCCCGCAGGTCGGGAGCTCCGCCCTTGCGAGCGCCTGCATTCATATGAGTCTTTATATAAAATTACGTCATAAATATAGGTTCGGAACCTCTGAACGCGAAGCCGCGGGCCGGGAGACGCGTGCCCACCAAACGCTTATAAACAACCCGGCTTTACGCCGGCACGGACCGCATGGACAAGGAGGAAACTCTCCGCCAAATCAAGGACGCCGAGGCCCAGGTCCGCCAGTCCAAGACGGTCGCCCAGGCCGATGGAGAGAAGGTCCTCCGAGACGCCCGCAGGGAGGCGTTCGAGTTGCGGGAGTCCCTCCGGGCCCGGGCCGAGAAGCGCCAGGAAGAGATCCTCAAGGCGGGCGACGTGGCGACGGCCCGCGAGAAAGAGGCGCTGCTGGCGAAGGGACGCCAGGAGGCGGAAGCCCTCCGCGCCCAGGCCAGGTCGAACATCGATCACGCCGTCGACCGCCTGATTGAGAAATTCAAGGGTGCCCTGAATGTTTAGGCCCGTGCCGATGTCCCGGGCCCTCATCGTCGGACCCCGTGACGAGCTCCCGCAGGCCGTCGAGGGGCTGTACCGGCTCAAGCTCTTGCACATCGTGGACCACCAGGAGGGCCAGGACGACCTCCCGATCGGCGCGCCCCTCGGTGCCGCGGTAGAGGCTTCCGAGATCCTCGTGAAGCTGCGGTCCATCGCGAACGTCCTCCAGGTGAAGGAGGAGCGGACCGCAGGCGCTCCTGCGGAGCCGCTGGGCCAGGACATGAAGTCCAAGATCCTCGCCTTGGAGCTCAACATCTCCGAGGAGGACGCGTCCAAGAAGAAGACCCAAGCGCTGCTCGGCGACCTGAACCGGAAGATCGACGAGGTCACGCCTTTCGCCCAACTCCCGCTCTCCCTCGATGACTACCGCGGCTACGAGAACCTCGAGGTCTTCGTGGGGAAGGCGCCGCGGGAGGTCCCCGACCTCGCGAGCGTGACGACCGAGTTCGAGTCCTTTGAGGCTCCCGGATTCCTGGCGGTCTTCGTGCCCAAGGAGAAGGCGGGCGCGATGCGGGACTTCCTGACCCAACGGGGCTTCACGAGCGTGCCGGTTCCCGAGGGACACGAGGAGCCCCGTGCGGTCTTGACGAACCTCCTGGGCGAGCGCGAGCGGTGGGAGAAGCGCCTTGCGGAAATCGCGGAGCGTCTCGCGACCCTGCGCGAGCGGTATGCGGGATTCCTGGCCGGCGCCAAGGCCCACCTGGAGATCGAGGTCGAGAAGGCCGAGGCGCCGCTGCGGTTCGCGGTCA
Organism: Thermoplasmata archaeon; assembly: GCA_021788795.1. Lineage (GTDB taxonomy): Archaea > Thermoplasmatota > Thermoplasmata > RBG-16-68-12 > RBG-16-68-12 > RBG-16-68-12. Next base: position 5,070 of record JAJYKG010000064.1, read on the forward strand.
CGGATCACACGTTCATGGTGGAGGGCTGGATTCCGAAGGAGGCGTTCGAGAACGCGAAGGCGGAGCTCGAGAAGCTCCCGGGGACCTACGTCGCCGAGCTCGAATCGGAGCCGGCTCACAAGGAGGAGGAAGAGGCGAAGGCGGAGGCCAAACCGAAGGCCGACCCGCCCATCCTGCTCCGGAACCCGAAGCCCATCAAGCCCTTCGAGATGCTCGTGAACATGTTCGGCTCGCCGAACTACCACGAGATCGATCCGACCCTCATCTTCTCGATCGCGTTTCCGATCATGTTCGGGATCATGGTGGGGGACGCGGGCTACGGCCTCCTGTGGATGGCCTACGGGATCTGGCTCCTCCGGCGCTGGAAGGACCGGCCGTGGGATTTCTGGAAGAACCTCCTCGTGGCCTTCATCTTCGGAGGGTTCTGGGCTACGATCTTCGGCACGTTCGTGTTCGCGGAGGCGTTCGGCATTCCCTTCGTCATGCCCCCCAACCCGGCGAACGCGGCCGCGGCGTTCAACTGGTCCGACAACATCCTCCATATCGCCATCCCGATCCACCCGCTGCTCGACAAGCTCACGCAGGTGCCCGACTTCATCGTCCTCTCGGTGTCCGTCGCGGTCCTCCATCTGGGGCTCGGGTTCATCGTCGGCTTCTTCGACGAGATCCACCACAGCGTCAAGCACGCGCTCGGCAAGGTGGGGTGGCTCCTGATCCTCATCGCCCTGTACGTGATCATCATCGTCCGCACGGCGCGCTGGCCCCTCGTCGAGGGCGAGGTCCCGTGGGGGTATGCCATCTGGAACGGGCCGCTCGCCTGGTTCCCGCGGGGCGGGATTCTGATGGCGAACGTCGGGTTCACGGCCGCGAACCAGATCCCGTACGCCGCGGTGGGACTGCTCGCCGTCGGCCTGGTGCTGGCCCTCGTCGCAGAGGGCATCCTCAACATCATGGAGCTCTTTGGGCTCCTCGCGAACATGATCTCCTACGCGCGTCTCGCCGGGATCGGCGTGGCCGAAGAGGCGGTCATCTTCGCGCTCAACGGCATCGCGCTGACGTACTTCATCCTGCCCGGATCCATCGTGGGGATCATCGTCGGACTCGTGGTGATGGCCCTCGCGAACCTCCTCATCTTCCTCCTCAGCACGATTTCGGGCACGATCCAGTCCGTCCGTCTCAATTACGTGGAATTCTTCCTGAAATTCTACAAGGGCACCGGGACGTTGTTCCGGCCCTTCGGTGAGCGAGCGAAGTCGGAGGTATAGAGCAATGGCAGCACTTGGAGACGTGGGAGCAGCAGGAGTCGCGATCGCCGCCGCCCTGACCATCCTCGGGACGGGCCTGGCGACAGCGTGGGCCGAAAAAGTGATCGGCGCGGCCTCGGTGGGCGCGCTAGCGGAGAAGCCCGAACTGTTCGGTCGGGTCCTTCCGCTGGTCGTCATCCCTGAGACCATCGTCGTGTTCGGCCTGGTTATCGCGTTCCTGATGGTCGGTCTGATCTGAGCAGGGAAGGGTCCGGATTGGCCCTCGATACGGTCATCCAGGCCATCCAGGCGAAGGGCAAGGCCGAGGTCGACGACATCCTCGCGCAGGCCCGCGCCGAGCGCGAGCGAACGCTCTCGGAGGTCCGGGACGAGGCGGGCAGCGCCCTCGCGGACGCCGAGGAGCGCGCGAAGCAGGCCGCGGAGCGGAAGCGCGTGCAGGAGCTCGCCCGGGCCGAGCTCGAGGCGAGGAAGATCGTCCTCGTCGCCCAGAAGGACACCCTGGACGAGGTCTACCAGCGCGCCCTCACGCGGCTCGCGAACCTCAAGGAGAACCCGGAGTTCCTCCGGGCGCTCCTGAAGGCGAACGAGTCGGAGTGGAAGGCGGGCGGGAAGGTCTACTCGAACGCACGGGACGAGGCGGTCGTGAAGGGCATCGTGGGCCGGACCTATGCCGGGCACATCGACGCCGCCGGCGGGCTCATCATCGAGAGCGCGGACGGCACGCGGCGCGTGGACCTGCGGTACGAGTCGATCCTGCGGGACGTGTGGAACGACTCCGTGAGGGAGGTCGCGGAAGTCCTATGGCCCTCTCGAGCCCCCAAGGCCTGAGCGTCGACTGGATGGACAAAGCGAAGGCGCGCTACCGCTGGGTCCGCCAGCGGCTGCCGCTGGAGAGTGGCAACTATCCCTACGTCACGGCCCGGGTGAAGGCGAAGCGGGCGCTCCTCCTCCCCAAGGAGACCTACGACCGGCTCCTCGTCATGGAGATCCCGGAGATCGCCCGGTTCCTCGGGGAGCGGGAGTACAAGACGGAGATGGTCGCCTTGGGCGCGCGCGTCTCCGGTGTCGACCTGATCGAAGACGCGGTCACGCGGAACCTCGCGAAGGTCTACAACCAGATCTACGAGTTCTCCGAGGGAAGCCTGCGGTCCATGGTCGGCCGGTACCTGGACCGCTACGACCTCGAGAACGTCAAGGCGATCGTGCGGTCGAAGGTCTACGGTGCCTCGAAGGAGGAAGTCCTCGACGACCTCGTCCCGGCCGGGAGCTTCGGGCAGGATTTCCTCGAGACACTCGTCGACCTAGCGAGCCTCGAGGAGGTCTTCAAGGCCTTGGAGGGCACGATCTACGCGACGGCCCTTGTCGCCCTCCGCAAGCCGGCGTCCGAGATCGGGAACTGGGCCGAGTGGGAGGACCGGGTGTCCCGGCTGTACTACGCAGAGCTCCTGGCCTCCATCCCGCCGTCCACGGAGGCGAACCGCCTCATGCGGCAATTCGTGCGGCGGGAGATCGATCTCGTGAACCTGAAGACGCTCCTTCGGGTCTGGGACGCGAAGGCGACGTTCGAGCGGGAGATCTTCCTAGACGGCGGCGACGAGCTGGACGTGGAGACCCTGCACGAGCTGGTCGGCCTTGACAAGCCGGCGCTCCTGAAGCGCCTGGCGGACTATTCGTTCTACGAGGACATCGCCTCCGACCTCGACCGGCTGGAGGAGACGGGCATCGGCGCGCTCATGCGCCGCGTGGAGAAGGTGCACCTGCTCGAAGCGGCGCGCTACGCGCACCTGCACCCCCTCAGCATCCTCCCGATCCTGGACTTCATCGTCCTGAAGGACCGGGAGGTCCAGAACATCCGAATCATCGCCCGCGGGAAGGAGAGCGGGCTCTCAACCGACGTGATCCGAGGGCTCCTGGTGGTGTGAGATGGAGATCGCAGCCGTGGGCCGGGACGACTTCGTCCAGGGATTCAAACTCGTCGGCGTGCGCAAGGCGATCTCCGCGACCCGGGAGGACCTGGAGAGCAAGATCGGCGCGGTCCTGGACGATCCCGACGTGGGCATCCTGATCCTGGACACGGCCGACATGAAGGCCCTGAGCAACACGATGCGGCGGCGGCTCGACACCGCCGCGAGGCCCGTCGTGATCAGCGTCGGGGCGACGGAGGACGAGGACCTCCGGACGAAGGTGAAGCGGGCCATTGGCGTTGATCTGTTCAAGTGAGGTGAGACGATGGCGGTGAGCGCAACGGTGGAGCACGGGAAGGGAACGGGGGAGATCCTGCGCGTCGCGGGTCCGGTCGTGACCGCGACGGGCCTGCGGCCCCGGATGTACGACGTCATGTTCGTCGGCAACGAGAGGTTGATGGGCGAGGTCATCCAGCTCCGCGGCGAGAAGACGATCATCCAGGTGTACGAGGAGACCGCGGGCGTCCGCCCGGGCGAGCCCGTCGTCGACTCGGGGAAGCCGCTCACGGTCGAGCTCGGCCCCGGCCTGCTCGGGAACATCTACGACGGCATCCAGCGACCGCTGCCCGTGCTGCAGAAGACGATGGGCGACTTCGTGCTGCGAGGCGTGCGCGCTCCTGGTCTGAGCCGCGAGAAGCTGTGGGACTTCAAGCCCCTCGTCAAGGAGGGTGATGCGGTCCGGGGCGGACAGGTGCTCGGGACCGTCCAGGAGGCGAAGAACGTCGAGCACCGCGTCATGCTGCCGCCGGATCGGGCGGGCAAGGTCGCCCGCGTGCGCTCGGGGAAGATGAAGGTCGACGAGACCGTCGTCGAGCTGGCCGAGGGCGGCAAGATCATGATGATGCAGGAATGGCCCGTGCGCCGGCCGCGGCCCTCGAAGGACCGCCTCATGCCGTCCGTCCCGCTCATCACGGGGCAGCGGGTCATGGACTTCCTGTTCCCCCTCGCGAAGGGAGGCACCGCCGCCATCCCCGGCGGGTTCGGCACGGGAAAATGCGTTGTAGGGTCGACCCCGGTCCTCCTCACGGACGGCCGCCTCATCCCCATCCGAGATCTCTACGAGCGTGCCCTCGCGGGTCGGAAGGACCCCGGACTGGAGCGATTCATCGACCTTGCGGAGCCCCTGGACGTCCTGACGTTCGACGGCGAACGGATCAGGCCCGGTAAGGCGACGGCCGTGTACAGGGGCCAGACCTCGAAGCTCGCTGAGGTGCGGCTCCGGAGCGGCCGTACGGTCCGCCTTACACCTGTGCACAAGCTACTCAAGTTTGATGGGGTCAAGATCGTGGAGACGCCCGCCGCCTCGCTCGTCCCCGGGGACGCAGTGCTCGTCCCCCGGAGGCTGCCGCTCCTGCCCAGTGGAGTCGACTTGCTCCTGCCAGCCACGACGAGGGTTGCCGACGCCAAGAGCCTACGTGCGGTCTCCTCGCGCTTGAAGGACCGGTCCGACAAGATAGGCGTGGAGGCAACTGCCAAGGAGCTGTCCATTTCGAAGGACGCCTACTGGAACTACCGGCTTGGTCGC
>JAJYKG010000065.1 GCA_021788795.1 Thermoplasmata archaeon
CAGGGCGCCGATGACCGCGAAGACCTTGCGCCATCGGGACCACTTCGGCCTAGAGGGCGACGGGGACTCGGGCTTCGCGGCGGTCTCGGCGCTCATGGGCGCCGCAGGAAACGGGGGGCGGCTAAGAAGATTTGGCCCACGGCGCGAGGAGCTGCAGGCAGGCCGGGGTGCGGAGCCGGCACCTTCCACGGGGGACTTCTTCTCCCAGCAGGTGGAACCTATCGGCCACTTCTGCTCAGAACGCTCAAGTACCCCGTCCCGCATCGAACGCGCGATGGCGGTCATCGAGGTGGACGGTCTCGGGAAGACCTATCCCGGCGGCACGAAGGCCCTCCACGACGTGAGCTTCCAGGTCCCGAAGGGCGAGGTCTTCTGCCTCCTCGGCCGCAACGGGGCGGGGAAGACGACCCTCCTCCGGATCCTGGCGACCCAGCTGCGGCCGACGACGGGACGGGCGGTCGTCCTCGGCCACGACGTCGTCCACGAGGCGAAGCTCGTCCGGGAGAAGATCTCCGTCGTGCCGCAGGAGGCGCGTCCGCAGATGATGCTCTCCGGGTACGACCACATCTACCTCATGTCCCTGATCCGCGGCATGCCGCGGCCTGAGGCGCGGAAGCGCACGCGGGCGATCATGGAGGAGTTCGACCTCTGGGAGCACAAGGACAAGCTCACGGCCGACCTGAGCGGCGGCCTCCGACAGCGGGTGATGATCGCGATCGCCCTGACGATGGACCCCGAGCTCATCTTCCTCGACGAGCCCACGATCGGCCTTGATCCCCTGGGCCGGCGGCAGGTGTGGTCCATGGTCCGCCGGCTGGCGAAGCAGGGCGTCACGGTCCTCCTGACGACGCATTACATGGACGAGGCCGAGAAGCTCGCCGGCCGCCTCGCGATCGTGGACCGGGGCCAGATGGTGTTCCTCGGCAGCGTCGAGGCGGCGAAGGCCCGCGCGGCGCACGGGATGCAGGTCGTCGTCGAGCCGATGAACGGGAACGGCGGGGAGCCTGAGGTCCTCAGCCCGACCTCGGACACGGAGATCCTCGCGATCGTCCAGCGCGGGATCCAGGAGGGGCGGCGGGTCACGTTCAAGCCGCCGACGCTCGAGGACGCGTTCATCGCGATGGTGGGAGGTGGGATCGATGATGAGGGCGCGTGAGGCCGTGTACATCGGCCTGTTCGACTCCCTCCCGCTCCTGCGGGACCCCATGCTCCTGATCCTCCTGAGCCTGATCGCCTTCCTGCCCGTCCTCTTCATCTTCGCCTTCGGGGTGGGCGGGGGCGCCCTCCTCGCCTCCGTGGTCGGGGCGATCGTCCTGAGCCTCGCGTTCGCGGGCATCGGCTCCGCGCAGTCCGTCTACTTCAACAAGCACTGGTTCCGCTTCCAGGACATCTTCGTCGCCTCGAGGGTGTCACCGATCTCGTACGCGCTCGGCCTGAGCGTGAGCACCCTCCTCGTGTCCCTGCCCGCCCTCGTGATCGCGTTCGCGGTCCTGATGCTCGACACGCCGATGGGCGTGCTCGGGCTCCTCGCCCTCCTCGCGGTCGCGGGCCTGACGTGGATGGCGATGCTCCTCATGGGCTTCGCCCTCGGCGCGTCGACGAAGAACACGCGGCGCGCGAACTCCCTCCCGCAGCTCCTCGGGCTCCTCCTGGGCTTCCTCCCGCCCGTGTACTATCCGCTCAGCCAGCTGCCGCCGGCCCTCCAGCCCCTCGCCCTCGCGCTCCCGACGACGAACGCGGCCCAGCTCGCGAAGTACTACGCGGGCCTGATCCCCCTCACGCCCCTCGAGTTCTGGTTCGGGTGGGCCTACCTGGTCGGCTTCGTGGCCGCGATGGTCGTCATCGCGTCGCGGATGGCCCACTGGATGGATCCGTGACCCTCGACGTCACGCCTTCGCGGCCGGGGCGGGACGCTCGAAGCGCAGCCGGAGCTGGTAGTTCCCGGCCGACGCGATCGTCTCCACGGGGAAGCCGAGCTTGTGGAGGACCTTCATGGCCGGCGGGTTGTCGGGGAGGATCTCCGCCTCGAAGCCCGCGATCCCGTTCTCCCGCGCGATCCGGGCGAGGTACTTGACCAGGTACGCGCCGATGCCGCGCCTCTGGAAGTCGTCCCGCACGAGGTAGGAGACCTCCGCGACGTTCGTCGAGCGGTTCAGGAAGTAGCGGCCGACGCAGATGATCTCCTCGCGCTCCGGCTTCTCCGGGTCCTGGACGATCCCGACGATCCCCATCTCGTTCGTGTAGTCGATGTGGACGAAGTGGACGAGGTCGCGGTGGGGCAGGGACTTCAGGGAGCGGAAGAACCGGTGGTAGATCGTCTGCTCCGAGAGGCGGTAGAAGAGGTCCTTCATCATGTCCTCGTCCGTCATCTTGATCGGGCGGAAGAAGACCTTCGTGCCGTCCTCGAACGTGTGGCTCATCTCCCACCGCTCCGGGTAGACCATCCCGACCTCGGAGATCTCCGGCACGTCGTCCGCGATGTACTTGAGCGCCTTCGCCTGGCGGATCAGGTCGGGGCGGAACTTCGGGTGGGCGATCGAGATGAGGGCGAGGGCGCGCTCCTGGATCGTGCGGCCGTGCAAGTACGCGACGCCCCACTCCGTGACCACGTAGTGCACGTCGCCGCGGCTCGTGACCACGCCGGCCCCGGGCTTGAGCTGGGAGGTGATCCGCGAGACGGTGCCGTCCTCCGCGGTCGCGGGCAGGGCGATAATCGGCTTGCCACCCTTGGACCGCGCAGCGCCGCGCACGAAGTCCACCTGCCCGCCGATCCCGGAGTAGAAGTAGGCCCCGAGGCTGTCCGCGCAGACCTGGCCCGTGAGGTCGACCTCGAGGGCGCTGTTGATCGACACCATGCGTTCGTTCTGCGAGATGACGAACGGGTCGTTCGTGTGCGACACGGGGTGGAACTCGATGAACGGGTTGTTGTCCACGAAGTCGTAGAGCTTCCGCGAGCCCATGCAGAACGCCGCGACGATCTTGCCCTTGTGGAGCGTCTTCTTCATGTTCGTAATCACGCCGAGCTCGACGAGGTGCATCATCCCGTCGGAGAACATCTCCGTGTGGACCCCGAGGTCCCGCTTGTCGCGCAAGTAGTAGAGCACGCTGTCCGGGATCGTCCCGATCCCCATCTGGAGCGTGGAACCGTCCTCGATCAGGTTCGCGATGTACTTCCCGATGTTGCGGGCGGTCTCGTCCGCGACGCCGACCTGCGTCTCGAGGATCGGGTAATCCACGGGGACGAGGAAATCGATGTCGTCCACGTGGAGGAAGGCGTCGCCGAGGGTCCGCGGCATCTGGTCGTTGACCTCCGCAATCACCAGGTTCGCGGCCTCCGTGGCCGGCTTGACGACGTCCGTGCTCACGCCGTAGGAGCAGTAGCCGTGCCGGTCCGGCGGGCTCACCTGGATCAGGGCCACGTCGACGGGGACGCGGCCCGTCTCGAAGAGCCGCGGGATCTCCCCGAGGAAGATGGGCGTGTAGTCCGCGCGGCCCTGGGCGACGGCCTCGCGGACGTTCGGGCCGATGAAGAGGGCGTTGTGGCGGAAGTTCTCGCCCCACTTCGGCTCCGCGTAGGGGGCGATGCCCAGGGTCATGATGTGGACGATCTCCGTCCCGAAGACCGCGTTCGCGCGGGCCACGAGGGCCTCGACGAGCCGCTGCGGCTCGGCGGCCCCGGACCCGATGAAGATGTGGTCCCCGCTCTGGACGGCCCCGACGGCCTCCTCGGGCGTCCGGACCTTCTCCTCGTAGCGTTCGGTCCAGCCCGGCTGGGCCGTTGCGTCGGGTCGGGCCATGCTCTCGCTCCGGTCTCCGCGGCGCCTATGGTCGTCCGGCCTAAGGAGCCTTGCCCTCCACGGCCGCCAGCCACTTCCGGACTTCCTCGACCGCGCCGGGGTCCTCGAGCGTCGTCGTGTCGCCGATCTCCTGGCCCGAGACCAGGGCGCGAATCACGCGGCGCATGATCTTCCCGCTGCGGGTCTTCGGGAGCTTGTCCGTGATGTAGATGGTCTCCGGGACCGCGATAGGCCCGATCTCCGCACGGACGTGCTTCTTGAGCTCGCCCACGAGCTCCGGGGACCGGTGGTTCCCGCTCTTCAGGACGACGTAGGCCACGAGGACCTGCCCCTTGAGCGGGTCCGGCTTGCCCACGACCGCGGCCTCGGCCACCTGGGAGTGGCTCACGAGGGCCGACTCGACCTCCATCGTACCGACGCGGTGCCCGGACAGGTTGATCACGTCGTCAATCCGGCCCATGAGCCAGAAGAAGCCGTCCCCGTCCATCCGGCAGCCGTCGCCCGTGAAGTACTTGCCTTTGATCTGGGACCAGTACGTCGCCTTGTACCGCTCGGGGTCCTTGAAGATCGTCATGAGCATCGCGGGCCACGGCTTGGTGATCACGAGGTAGCCTCCTTTGTTCACGCCCGCGACGGCCCCGGTCTCGTCCACGACCTCGGCACTCACGCCGGGGAACGGCAGCACCGCAGAGCCGGGCTTCAGCGTGCTGATCCCCGGCAGCGGCGTGATGAGGATCATCCCCGTCTCCGTCTGCCACCACGTGTCGACGACGGGGCAGCGGCTGCCGCCGATCGTCCGGTAGTACCAGCGCCACGCCTCCGGGTTGATCGGCTCGCCCACGGTCCCCAGGAGGCGCAGGGAGGACAGGTCGTGCCCCTGGGGCCACTCGTCGCCCCACCGCATGCACGCGCGGATCGCGGTCGGCGCGGTGTACATGATCGTGATGCCGTACTCCTCGACGAGCTTCCACCAGCGGTCCTGCTTGGGGAAGTCCGGGGAGCCCTCGTACATGAAGGAGGTCGCGCCGTTCGCCAGGGGCCCGTAGACGATGTAGGAGTGGCCGGTGACCCAGCCGATGTCCGCGGTGCACCAGTAGAAGTCGTCCTCGTGGATGTCGAAGATCAGCTTGTGCGTCGACGCCACGCCGACGAGGTATCCGCCGGTCGAGTGGACGATGCCCTTGGGCTTGCCCGTCGTGCCCGACGTGTAGAGGATGAAGAGCGGGTCCGTGGCGTCCATGGGCTCGGGCGGGTACCAGTCGTCCGCCTTCGCCATGAGGTCGTCCCACCACGCGTCGCGGCCCTCCTTCATGGCGCAGTCCCCGCTCGCCCGCTTGTACACGACGACGTGCTTCACGATCGAGAGGTCGGCGATGCCCTCGTCCACGGCCTTCTTGAGGGCGACGAGGCCGCCGCGCCGGTACCCGTAGTCCGCGGTCACGACGACCGAGGACTCCGCGTCCAGGACGCGGTCGTGCACGGCCTTGGAGCTGAAGCCGCCGAAGATCACGCTGTGGATCGCGCCGATCCGGGAGCACGCCAGCATCGCGATGGGCAGCTCAGGGATCATGGGCATGTAGATCGTCACGCGGTCCCCGCGCTTGACGCCGAGGGCCTTGAGGACGTTCGCGAACTTGTTCACCTCGCGCCAGAGCTGGTGGTAGGTGAAGACCTTCTTGTCCCCGGGCTCGCCCTCCCAGACGATCGCGGCCTTGTTGCGCCGGCCGTCCGTCAGGTGGCGGTCCAGGCAGTTCTCCGAGACGTTGAGCTTTCCCCCGGGGAACCACTTCGCGAAGGGCTCCTGCCAGTCGAGGACCTTGTCCCACTTCCGGATCCAGTGCAGGCCTTCCGCCTGCCCGGCCCAGAACTTCTCGAAGTCCTTGTCCGCGTCGCGGTACAGGGAGTCGTCCTTCACGAGCGCCCGCGCGGTGAACTCCTTCGGCGGGACGTACTGTTCGCCTTCCTTGAGCAAGCTGTCGATAGTGGCGCTGGAAACGACCATGTCGCCTACCCCGGTACAGGAGCGTTCGAGGGCCGTCACCCGGTTATAAGGAATCGTCAAGCACAGTCCTTAGAATGTATATTCTCGATGGCGCACGAGGGGCGGTGGGCTGGCGCCGCCCCTGCGGCCCGCGTCCGTACGGTATGTTCCATAGCTCTTTGCCCCGGCGGACCTCACCGGGCGGGAAAGGTCCCCGGGAGATGCGGCGGACCGAAACGGACGGAGGTAGACCAAGGATGAGCCAACAGATGATGTTTCCGAGCCCTAGCGTACACGACAAAGCCCTCCTCGCGGATCCCGCGCCGCTGGGCTTGGCCGGCTTCGCCTTCACGACGTTCCTCCTGAGCTTCATCAACGTCGGCTGGCTCACGGGCGCCGACGCCATCGGGACCGTGATTCCCCTCGCGATCTTCTGGGGCGGCCTCGGCCAGCTCCTCGCGGGCGTCTTCGAGATGCGCAAGGGGAACACCTTCGGCTTCACGGCGTTCTCCAGCTACGGCGCCTTCTGGCTCTTCTTCGCGACCCTCGAGATCCTGGGAGCCTTGCACGTCGTCGTGGTCACGGACGTGGCCGTCGGCACCTCGCTCCTCCTGTTCGGGATCTTCACGTTCTACATGTGGATCCCCGCGATGTTCGCGAACCTCGGGCTGAACCTGACGTTCCTCTTCCTGTGGCTCGCGTTCGTCTTCCTCGGGCTGGGCGACATCCTGCCCAACGGCACCGTGACCCAGGTCGGCGGGGTCCTCGGGATCCTCGCCGCGGCCGCCGCGGCGTACACGAGCTTCGCCATCGTGACGAACTCGAACCTCGGGCCGGGGACAATCCCCCTGGGACCCGGGATGCGCCGGCGCACCAAGGCCGCGTGAAGAACCCCGGTCGGGCCGCCGGCGTCGGGCCGGCGGTCCCCTTTCCTTCTTTCTCCATCGCCGCACGGCTCACGGCCGGAGGATGACCTTGATCGAGTTCTGGGCGGACGCCACGAGCCGGAAGCCCTCGCCCGCCTTCTCTAGGGGCAGGCGGTGCGTGACCAGGTCGTCCACGCGGACCTTCCCTGTCCGCAGGAACTCGATCGCGGCGCGGATGTCCTGCGGCGCGCCGCCGTAGGACGACGTCATCGTGACCTCCTCCCGCCAGAGGGCGTTGAAGGGCACCTCGACCTTGGCGCTGGGGTCGGTCGGCGCGAAGAAGAGCACCTTGCCGCCGCGGTCCACGGACGAGAGGCCTTGGGCGATCGCCTTGGGCGCGCCCGTGCACGTGATCACGAGGTCGGCGAGGCGCCCGCCGTTCGCGGACCGCACTTGGGCGGGCACGTCCTCGCGGCCGTCCACGACCACGTCGGCCCCGGAGTGCATCGCGGCCTCCTTGCGGTAGTCGACCACGTCCGTCGCGATGAGCTTCCCCGCGCCCATCGCCTTCGCCAGGCGGATGTGGAGCAGCCCCGCGATGCCGCTGCCGAGGACGGCCACGGTGCCCCCCGGCGGCAGTCCGATGAGCCGCTGGCCGCGGGCCACGCAGGCCAGGGGCTCGATGAACACGGCCTGGTCGTCGGAGACCTCCGCGGGGAGCTTGTACAGCCCGTGGGCCATGTTGACCTCGGGCACGCGGACGAACTCCGCGAACCCGCCCGGATCGAAGTTCGTGGTCCGGAGGGTGTCGCAGACGGTCTCGTGGCCCGCCTTGCAGTAGCGGCATGCGCCGCAGGGAACATGGTGGGAGACGAAGACGCGGTCGCCCACCGCGACCTGCGTGACGCCCGCGCCGAGGACGGCGACCTCCGCGGCAATCTCGTGGCCGAGGACGAGGGGCGCCTTGGGCTTGCGGTACCACTCCATGACGTCGGAGCCGCAGATCCCGCTGGCCCGCACCTTCACGAGGATCTCGCCCAGGCCCACCGCGGGCTTGGGCAGGTCGACGATGCGCACGTCGCTGTTCGAGTAGTACATCGCGGCGCGCATGGTCCGCCGCCCCCGAGGCTCAGCGCTTCGCCTTCGGCGCCTTCACGAACTCGAGAGCCTCCTTGGCGGAAGCGTGCTCGTGGACGACCGCGCGCACGGCGCGGATCATCCCGACGGCGTTCGGGGCCTGCCAGATGTTCCGGCCCATGTCCACGCCGGCGGCGCCGGCCTCGATGGAGCGCTGGGCGAGCTCCAGTGCGTCGAGCTCCGTCTCGAGCTTGGGGCCGCCCGCCACGACGAGGGGCACGGGGCAGCTCTCGACGACCTTCTCGAAGTCCTCGCAATAGTACGTCTTGACGAAGTGCGCGCCGAACTCCGCGGCGATGCGGCAGGCGAGGCTGAGGTAGCGCGCGTCGCGCTTCTCGAGTTCCTTGCCGACCGCGGTCACGGCGAGCACGGGCATGCCGATCTCCTCGCCGATGTCCACGAGGCCGCCGAGGTTCACGAGGCTCTCGTGCTCGTGGGGCGCGCCGACGAAGATGGAGAGGGCCACCGCGGACGCGTTGAGCCGCACGGCCTCGTCCATCGAGGTGGTCACCTCCTCGTGGCTCAGGTCCTCCTTGAGGACGCTCGCGCCGCCGGAGACGCGCAGGACGATCGGCGTGGGGAACGTCGGGTCGATGGACGTGCGCACGACGCCGCGGGTGATCATGAGGCCGTCGGCGTACGGGAGAAGCGGCTCGATCGTCTTCCGGGGCACCTCGAGCTTGTGCGTCGGGCCGAGGAAGTATCCGTGGTCGACGGCGAGCATGACCGTCCGGTGGTCCGTGGGACGGATGATGCGCGAGAGCCGGTTCTGCAACCCCCAGGTCATGGACATGCCTCCTTCGGAGAGCAACGGCGTCCAACCCGGACCAGGCATTTTAGCCTTTCCTCGGGCGGACGGACGGCCCCCTGCGGGACAGCCGCGCGGACGGGCGGCGCGGCGCCTACTTGATGGCGCTTTCGATCTTGGCCTTCAGGTCGTCGGGGACCGAGGTGATCTTGTGGACGTTGGAGGCATGGTCCTGGATCTTCTTCATGAGGCCGTTCTTCGTGAGGGCCTTGGTCTCGAACTTGCAGTCCATGCCGATGTCCGCACACTTGAAGCTCGGCATGGGGAGGTCCACTGCACGCAGGGGTCAAGAACGTTTCGGCCCGCCGACCTTCGGCGCCGGGGGCGTGGCGGAAGCCTCTTGCCCGGGTCCCGCAGTCCGGTGTCGTGATGACCCTCGATGTGCGCCGCGAGCGCGAACAGATCGCGGCCTCGATGCGAGCGGTCGCCCCGCCGAAGCCCTGGGAAAGGCTGCAGGCCTACCTCGGTTCGCCCGTCCCCGTGCTCGGACTCACGACTCCACAGATGAACGAGGTCCACCGAGCGTTCGCCGAGGAGCACCGGGACCTCACGGCCGGCGAGGTGAACGCCCTCGCCGAGGCGCTGTGGGAGTCGCCGACCTGGGAGGAGAAAGCCTTCGCCATCGGCCTGCTGGCCCGGCACGGCGACGTGCTCGATGAGGCCTCGTGGAGGCTGGCCGATTCGTGGGTCGACGTCGCAACGGGGTGGGCCCTGAGCGACGGTCTCGCCTCGGGCCCCGTCAGCGTCATGGTTCACTCGAAACCGCGACGGTTCGCGGAGGTCCTGCGGTGGACGAGGGCGGAGAACTTCTGGCGCCGCCGCGCGTCCACCTACGCCCTGAACGAGTTCGTCCGCGCGGGCGAGCTCGACCGGCCGTTCCGGCTCCTCGAACGCCTCTTGTACGACGAGGAGTTCTGGGTGCAGCGCGCCGTCGGGACGTGGCTGCGGGAATGCTGGAAGAAAGACGCGAAGCGCACGGAGGCGTTCCTCCTCGCGCACTCGCCGGGGCTGCCGCCGGTGACCGTGACCGTGGCCACGGAGCGTTCCT
>JAJYKG010000066.1 GCA_021788795.1 Thermoplasmata archaeon
GCGAGCGCCCTCGTCGGGAAGAAGATCGGCGAGGAGGTCGACGGCCTGTACGTGGGCCTGCCGGGGTATAAGCTCCAGATCCTGGGCGGCAGCGACAAGGACGGCTTCCCCATGCGGCCCGACCTGCCCGGCCCGCGCCGCAAGCGGCTCCTCCTGAGCGGGGGCGCGGGCTTCCACCCGCCGCGGCCGGGGATGCGGAAGAAGAAGACCGTCCGCGGGAACACGGTCTCCCCGGACATCCTCCAGCTCAACATGAAGATCGTTCAGCGCGGCCCCAAGTCCATCGAGGACGCTTGGAAGGAGCAGGCGCGATGAAGGTCCCGGGGCAGCCCGAGGTCAACATCGGCGTCGTCGGCCACGTGGACCATGGCAAGTCGACCCTGACGGAGCGGCTGACCGGGGAGCGCACGGACCGCCACTCCGAGGAGATCAAGCGCGGCATCTCGATCCGCCTCGGGTACGCGGACATGGCGATCTACAAGTGCCCGCAGTGCGACGAGCCGACCTGCTACTCGACGTCGGAGACGTGCAAGATCCATAGCGTGAAGGGCGAGCTGCAGCGGATCGTGTCCTTCGTCGACTCGCCGGGCCATGAGACGCTCATGGCCACGATGCTCAGCGGCGCGGCCCTCATGGACGGCGCCCTCCTCGTGATCGCGGCGAACGAGAAGTGCCCGCAGCCGCAGACGAAGGAGCACCTGATGGCCCTCGGGATCATCGGCGTGGACAAGATCATCATCGTCCAGAACAAGATCGACATCGTCGACCCGAAGCAGGCCCAGGAGAACTACCAGCAGATCGAGGCGTTCGTCAAGGGGACCGTCGCGGAGAACGCGCCCATCGTCCCCGTGAGCGCCCACCACGAGGTGAACTTGGACGTCCTCCTCATGCTCATCCTCCAGGCGATCCCGCCGCGGCCCAAGGAGGAGGCGAAGCCGCCGAAGATGTACGTCGCACGGTCGTTCGATATCAACCAGCCCGGAATCACGCCGGACAAGATCGTGGGCGGGGTCCTGGGAGGCAGCCTGATGCAGGGCCATCTCCGCGTCGGGGACGAGGTGGAGATTTCCCCGGGTCGCCAGGTGGCCGTGGGCAACAAGTCAGAGTGGCGGAACATCACCACGGCCGTGCGGAGCCTGCACAGCGGCGGCGCGTCCCGGAAGGAGGCGCGGCCGGGCGGGCTGATCGCGATCGGCACGAACCTCGATCCGGTGCTCACGAAGTCGGACGGCCTCGTCGGGCGCGTCGTCGGCACGCCGGGGGCGCTGCCCGAGATGATGGCCAAGATGTCCATCGAGGTCCACCTGCTCGAGCGCGTCGTCGGGACGGAGGAGGAGCTCCAGGTCGAGGGCATCAAGACCTCGGAGCCGCTCATGATCTCCGTCGGCACGGCCACGACGGTGGGCGTCGTCACGTCGGCGCGGGAGAACCTCGCGGACATGACCCTGAAGATCCCCGTGGTCGCGGAGCCGGGCCAGCGAGTCGCCGTCTCGCGCCGGATCGGCGGCAAGTGGCGCCTCATCGGCTACGGCGTCATCCGGTAGTCTCGATTTCGAATACCATGGATGATAGCCGGCGCGGCTCCCTTATGAAGCAGGATACCTGCTCTTGTCGCGAAGGCGCGTAGAGACAAGTCGGCTCTCCGTGGCAGACGCATCGTCGCCCTGCTCTGGAATCAGACCCTGGAGGCCGCCCTCGCCAGGAACACCCGAAAGGGATTGCCTGCGCGCCTTCCGCCACCCTACCGGAGCGGAAGCCACCGCGGCGGGAAGCAGGCTCGCCCTCGATGCACGGGCCCGTACCCGGGGCGGCGACATTCGCCGTCGCCGATATGGAGGCAACCTTTTGAGGGGCGCCAGAATCGGGGTGGCGGTTGCGGAGCATGTTCGTCACGGGGTTCGTCAATCTCTACACGCGCGATATCGAGGCCGGCATCCGATTCTATGAGGGCCTCCTCGGATTCAAGGAGACCTTCCGCACGCCGAAGACCGGGATCCCGGAACACGTCGAGTTCACCCTCAACGGGTTCGGTCTCGGGCTCGGCACCGTGGAGGCGGGGAAACGGGTCCACGGGGTCGACTCGTCGCCCGGCAGTCCCGCCATGGTCGTGGTCGTCGGGACCGACGACGTCGACAGGGCCTTCGCGCAGCCGGTCGCCGCGGGCGCTCCGGTCGTCCAGCCGCCGCACAACAGCGGCAACAACAATCGCAGCGCGCTCCTGCGCGATCCGGACGGGAACCTCGTCGAGATCGTGGCGAAGGTCGCTCACTGATGAGTGCGTCGTGCCCGCGCCGGGGGACGGGGTCTCCGGCGAGGCACAGGAACTGGGCGGGATCCTGAAACCGGATCAGCCGGAGGCCGACGTCTTCCCCTCGAGGAGCCCGACGGCCTCCCAGAACCGCTTCGGCCCCGCGTCGACGACGAGCTTCATCTCGGCGCCCCGCATCGTGCGCGCCCGCACTTCCTGGAACGTTCCGAAGGAGCGGGCGCCCACGAGGATGAGATCCATCCGGTCCGCGGGGCTGTCTGCGAGCAGTGGCAGGCTCCGACGGTCGGCCGTCCAGCCCACCGCGACGAGGCCTACGAACCACGCAACGATCCAGGCGACCTCCAAAGGCCATCCCTCGAGCGGGTTGCCCGAGAGGAGGAGGGCCAAGCCAATCCACACAACCCCCGCAAAGGCGGTCCAGATTGCGCAGTAGACGACGAACACACCCCCCCGCAGTATGCGGGCCGCGGCCGAGGGAGTGATCAGGCATGCGCGACCCGGGGTGATCTCCAGCACCGTCCGGTACTCGTTCACTCTGCGGTCCGCAGAGAACAGGTAGCGATCCCTCACGCACCCGCTATGCGGGCCCCGGCATGATGAACCTTGCGCTGGTACGCCGCCGGGTCGATATGCAGAAATAAGGACCGCCTCCATGGCCCGGAGTCTATGCGCGTCCTCCACCGCGACCCGCGGTCCGGGGAGATCAAGCTCCGGGTCGAGAACGCGGACGACCTGTGGCACCTGAGCAACCTCGTGCAGCCCGGGGATCTGGTGCGGGCGTCCACGTACCGGCGCGAGGAATCGAAGACGGACAAGGTCCGCCCCGAGAAGGCGGAGAAGGTCCGGATCACGCTCACCCTGCGCGTCGAGAAGACGGAGTTCCAGGCGTTCACGGACCGACTGCGGATCAGCGGCGTCATCGTCGAGGCGCCGCAGGACCTCGGGCGGCACCACACGCTCAACGTCGCGGTGGACGACGTCCTCTCGATCCTCAAGACCTGGAAGCGGCACGAGCTCCAGCGGATCGACGACGCGGTCGCGGCGACGCAGAAGCCTCTCGTCACCTTCCTGAGCATGGACGACGAGGAGGCCCTCCTCGCGCAGCTGCGCCAGTACGGCGTCCAGGAGCTCGCGACGATCCGCGCCCCGGGCCACGGCAAGATGTTCGACACCGGGGACGCTGTCACGGCGTACTTCGAGGACGTCCTCTCGAAGCTGAAGACCTCGCCCCTGGGCGAGGCGCTCGTGCTCGTCGGCCCCGGGTTCGCCCGGGAGGACTTCTTGGCCTTCCTGCAGTCGCACGATCCTGGCCTCGCGGCGAAGGTCCACGGCCAGGGCACGTCACAGCCCGGGATGCGCGGGGTGCAGGAGGCCCTGCGGTCCGGGATGGGTTCCAAGCTCTTCGCGGACAGCCGCGTCGCCCTCGAGACGCAGCTCGTGGAGAAGGTCCTCGAGGCGATCGCAACGAACCGGCCCTGCGCCTACGGGCGCAAGGAGGTGGAGCAGGCCGTCGACGCGGGTGCGGTCGAAACCCTCCTCGTGAGCGATTCCGCGGCGCGCGACCTGGCGATCGAGCGCCTCATGCACGCGGTCGAGGAGGCGCGCGGCAAGGTCGTCCTCGTGAGCCCGCACCACGAGGCGGGCGCGAAGCTCGAGGGCCTCGGAGGGGTCGCCGCCCTCCTGCGCTACCCCATCAAGTGACTCGCCGCCGTAAACATGCTTACGGAGTCATGCGCGTCCGTGGGATTCGCCCTTCACCGTCGCCGCGGCGACCAGGTGGGCGACGCGCAGCGGCTCTGGGAGGGCACCCCGGACGGTCGCCAGGGCTAGGGCTTCGACAACCTCGTGGCGCGTCGCGCCCACGTAGGTCACGTGGAGCGGCGTGTGTCGCGTCGTGACCTCCTCGATCGCATGCCCCTCGATCAGGGACCACCGCTCCTCCCAGTCGTCGAACTTCCGCCGCAAGGCCGTGCGAATCGCGTCGAGGTTTGGCGCGCGGCGGGTGACCGTGACCACGGGCACGTCGAGTTCGCGGTGCAGCGCGGCCAGATCGATCACGTTGAACCCGCCCACCGCGATCCCATTGAGGAAGATCATCCGCAGCCCCTCGCGGTACCGGGACCGCCGCACCATCCCGAGGATCCGCTCCGTAGCGTCGCGGCCGTCCACCGCGGCCAGGGTCATGAGGACGCCCTCGATGTACGCGGGCGCCTGGACCGCGACCCCGACGAGCGGCACGTCCTCGTCCCCGAAGCGGAAGGGTCCATCGTCGATTCCGAGGAAGCGGGACTTCGCTTTCATGGCCTACACGAGCTTGAGGCGGCCCGTGACCTGGTCGACGACCTCGTTGGGCCCGGGGCCGACCGCGAGGCACGTGACCGTCCCGGGCGGCAGCTCCGTGAGCCCGGCGTCCTCCACCAGTGCCGTCGTCAGGCCGAGGGACCGCGCGTGGTTCTGGAGGAGGTGCAGCTCCTGGAGGTCCGCCGCCTTCACGACGACCTTCTTCTGCCCCTCGTCCCACCAGTCCGAGAAGGCCTTGCGGTGCCGCGCCTTGGCGTCCAGCGCGGCCATGACGGCCGCGTGCGCGACCTGCACCGCGAGCTTGCCCCGGGAGAGCTCGAGGTCGCCGCGGACCGCGATGACGAGCTTGTGCTTCATCGGCCCCATCATCCGTACAGCTCCGTCGCCCGGTCCGCCTCGAGCTTCTTCAGCTCGGACTCGACGCGCTTCAGGTCCGCCCGCGCCTCGTCCCGCCTCGCCTCGTAGTGTGAGCGGGCGTCCGCGGACTGCAGCTGCATCCGCCGCTCGAGGTCCTTGATCGTCCGCCGCAGGCGCTCCCGCTCCGACGCCAGGTCCTCGAGCTTCTTCCGGATCCGGTGGTCCCGCTCCTCCTCCGTGAGGAGTGAGTCCGGCGCGGGCTTCGGCATCCGGGCCAGGGACGGATGGAGGCGCCCCATCCATGGGTATGCGCCGCGCCACCAGCCGACGACGAAGAAGAGGACGCTGAGGCCGATGAGCCCCGCGGCGATGTAGGGCGTCTGCACGTACCCGAGGTTCGTGGCCTCGTTCACGCCGAGGGAGTTGAGGAAGAAGCCCCAGAGCACCGTGACCGCGATGGAGAGGACGATCCCCAGGGTGAGACGGTACACGACGTCGTACTCGCGGTCCAGCTCGCCCTTGCGGGGGAAGAGGAGGTTCACGAGGAGGAGCCCGGGGATCAGGAACGTCAGGAAGAGGGCCCCGAGGATCCGGAAGAACGCGGCGATGCCGAGCAATGCGTCGACGACGGCGTCGGCCACCGCGGGTGGCGAGCCTCCGGAGTCTATTTGAAGGTTGCGCGGTGGCGCGCCGTTCCCGGAAAGTCTTTCCCGCGGACGGCGTATGCCCGCGCGCGACCAGGAGGTCTGCCGTGGCCCGGAACCGGATCCCGACCTACATCCGCGGGTTCGACGACGCGATCGGCGGCGGCCTGCCGGAAGGCTACGTCGTCCTCGTCTCCGGTGCCCCGGGAACGATGAAGTCGTCGCTCGCTTTCTCCATCCTCTACCAGAACGCGCTGCGCGGCGGGCGCAAGAGCGCGTACTTCACCCTCGAGCAGGGCAAGGACTTCCTCCTGGAGCACATGGCTTCCCTGGGCATGGCGGACCCGAAGGCCTGGGAGAACCTCGGGCTCATGGACATGGGGAACATCCGCAAGAACCTCAACCTCCTCCAGGGCCGCGGCACCTGGCTCGAGCTCTTCAAGATGTACTGCGCCAACACGATGAAGGCGGAGAAGCTCTCCTGCCTCGTCGTCGACTCCCTGGACGTCCTCGAGACGATGGCGAAGATGCAGGACCGCCGGTCCGAGCTCTACTTGCTATTCGAGTGGCTGCGGGACCTCGGGCCGCTGACCCTCCTGATCTCCGAGCAGCCGCTGGACATCGGCCCGGGTGCGCGGCCCCCGGACGAGGCATACCTCGCGGACGGCATCGTGCAGCTCGACCTGCACGCCACCTCGGACCTGTTCGTCCAGCGCCGCATCCGCGTCATGAAGCTGCGGTCCACGCGCCACGACACCGGGTACTACGCCCTCACGTACGACGAGGGCGGGTTCGAGGTCGCCAAGGCGGTCTCCGGGTCCGGCTGAACGCGCCCGCCCTCCGTCTCGGGGGAATCAAAGCGAAGGTCTTTTTACCCGGCCCGCGCGATACGACGCCGGTTCCCTCGCCACGCGCGGCCGGCGGAGGAGGGATCGCGGAGCCGCATGGTCGCCGAATTGTCCCGTCTCAAGGAAGGGGGAGGAGGCGACCGCCTCGCCCTCCTCTACGTGGACGGCGACGCGACGCGGCGTTCCGCGGGCGTGCGGTCCCTCGAGGCCCGCGGTCATCGCGTCGTGGTCGCGGGGACGGGTCGCGAGGCGCTCGAACGCCTGGCCACGCATCCGTTCGATAGCGTGCTCGTTGCGCACACCCTCCCGGACCTGTCTCCCTTGGAGGTGATCCGACCCGCCGCCGCGGCCCATCCGCGGCTCCCCCTGATCCTTCTCGTCCCGATGGGGCACGAGGATCTCGAGATCGAGGCGCTCCGCGCGGGGGCCGTGCAGACGGTCATCCTCTCCGAGCGCTTCGCCGAGTTCCTTCCCGGTGTCCTCGAGCACGAGGTCGCCCTGGTCCATGCCCTCGGCCAGCTGGAGCAAGCGCAGCGCGCGGGGGCCGAGGCGGCCACCGAGCACCGTCGGGTGCTTGAGCGGCTCCGGGAGAGCGAGGACCGGTTCCGCACCCTCTTCGAGGCCGCGGCGGACGCCATCCTCCTCGTGGACGCGAAGGGCGTCATCCTGGACGCCAACCCCGCGACGGAAGCGCTCGTCGCGATGGACCGCCGCGACATCGTCGGGAACATCCTCGAGAAGTTCCTCTCCCACGAGGACTTGGAGCGCGCCCGTGCCTACCTCCGCGATCTCTTCCACGGGCGGTCCCCGCAGGAGCCCTTCGAGGTGAGCATCGTCCTGCGCAACGGGCTGCGGAGCTCCGTCGCGGTCCGTTCCCGTCTCGTCTCCGAGGCCGGCGCCCCGCCGTATGCGGAGATGCTCGTCCGCGACGTGAACGAGCAGAAGGAGATGCAGCGGCGTCTCCTGGCGGCGGAGCGCCTTGCCTCCGTGGGGCAGATGGCGGCCTACATCGCTCACGAAATCAACACGCCCCTGGCGAACATCTCCCTCCTCACCGCGTCGGCGAAGCGCAAGACCACGGAGGACGACGTGAAGGAGCGCCTGGAGAAGATCGACGCCCAGCGCCGCCAGGCGGCCACGATCATCGCGGACCTCTTGAGCTTCTCCAAGCACCGCGAGATCGCGCCCGTGGACGTCGACCTCCGGACCGTCCTCGCGGCCGCGGCGGACCAGATGGACCCCTACCGCTCGAAGGACGTGGAGATGGTCCTGGACCTGGGCGAGGCGGAGGCCAGGGCCCGCGTGGACCCGCTCCAGATGCAGGAGGTCTTCGCGAACCTCCTGAAGAACGCCCTCGAGGCCGCGACGTCCGGGTCCGTGACCGTGCGGTTGGAGGTCCGCCCCGGGTACCGGGTCGTCAAGGTCGCCGACACGGGCCCCGGAATCCCGGCCGACGTCCAGGCGCGCCTCTTCCAGCCCTTCGTGACGACCAAGCGCCACCGGGGGGGCACGGGGCTCGGCCTCGCGCTCTGCCGGAACATCGTGACGGCGCACGGGGGCGAAATCCACTGCTCCTCGATCGCGGGTGAGGGGACCACGTTCACGGTCGTGCTCCCCCAGGAGGAAGCCCCATGAAGATCCTCGTCGCCGACGACGACCCCACCCTGCGCTCGGAGCTTGCCGAGCTCCTCCGCGCGGACGGCCATGACGTCCAGATCGCCGCGGACGGCGGCGAGGCGCTCGAGCGCCTCGGGTCCGATCCCTTCGATGTGGCCCTGCTCGACCTGGTCATGCCCCGGGCCACGGGCCTGGAGATCCTCCACCGCCTCCAGGTGATCCGCCCGGACACCTCCGTCGTCATGATCACGGGCCACGGCTCCGTGGACGTCGCGGTCGAGGCCATGAAAGGCGGCGCGGCGGACTTCGTGGTCAAGCCGTTCGAGATCGAAGCCCTCCAGCGCACCCTCGCCGCCATCGCGGACGAGCGCCGCGCCCGGGAGATGCTCACCCAGCCCGCCCAGGGCGCCGACGCCGTGCGCGCGGTCCTGCAGGATGCGGCCCGCCGCAAGGCCCTGCTGGCCGTCCTCGGGGCCGAGGCGGATCCGCCCCGCGGCTCCAAGGTCCTCCGCATCGACGAGACCCCGGACCCGCCGAACGTCTTCACCCCGTCCCAGCTCTACCAGCTCAACAACGTGATCGAGGAGCATGTCGCGCGCACGGAGCGCCCCGTCGTGTACGCGGCAGACCTCCATGCCCTCGAGGAGGTGCACGGGCGCGGCGACCTCGAGGCGTGGGTGCGCCACGTCAGCGGGCGCTGCGAGGCGAGGGGCGGCACCCTCGTCCTCCGCGGCCTCCCGCAGGAGGTGGTCAGCGACCTGGAGGCAGGCCCGGGGCCCGTGGGATCGGAGCCCGGGCTCCAGGGCATGCTCGAGTCCCTCGCGAACCCGATCCGCCGCGCGGTCGTCGGGTTCATCTTCAGCTCCGGCCCCGTCTCCTACTCCGCGATCCTCAAGATGAACTTCGTGGACTCGTCCTCCAAGCTCTCGTTCCACCTGCAGAAGCTCCAGACGGACCGCCTCCTCGCGAAGGGGGAGTCCGGCGCCTACGTCCTGACGGAGGAGGGCCGCCGGGCCTGGCGTGTCGTACGGGCCCTCGGGGACGAGCGGCGACGCCCCGCCCTCCTGTTCGACGCGGGCTGACCTGGGCCCGCGCGCGTGGTCAACCGCTCTCAACCAAGGCCTATAAAAGGGCCGCGGAGCATCGACAATCCCCATGCAGGAAGTGGTCTTTCTGCCCCCGGAATCGAAGGTCCCCAAGTTCCGGCTCCTGATCGTCGACGACGACCAGGGAATGCGAGAGAACCTCGCCGAACTCTTCGAATCCCTCGGCTACGAGGTGGTCACGGCCGCGAACACGCCGGACGCCCTCGCGCGCCTGGGCGAGGGCGCGGTGGACCTCCTCCTGACGGACTACAAGATGCCCGGCCCGACCGGGGTGGAGCTGATCGAGTCGGCCCGCAAGCGCCAGCCCGAGCTGCGTGCAGTCCTCATGACCGCGTTCGGGGACAGCTTCACCGAGATCGAGAGCGTCCGCCGCGGGGCCGTCGGCTACCTGAACAAGCCCTTCGAGGCGGACGAGGTCGTCGCGTTCGTGGAGAAGATCCTCCGCCTGAGGCAGGAGTGAGACCGATGGAAGCCTTGGAAGTCAG
>JAJYKG010000067.1 GCA_021788795.1 Thermoplasmata archaeon
GATGCCCGCGCGCGGTCCACGCGGAAGCCGTCCAGCTTCTCCTTGAGCTGCTTCGCCTCCTCGCCGCCGCGCTCCGCCATCTTTCGCTCGAGCTCGTTTAGGCGCGCCTGCGCCTCCTCGAGCTTCTTCGCGATCTCCGCCTTCGCGGCCAGGAGCTTCTCACGATCGCCCTCGTGCTTGCCGATCTGCTCCTTGGTGCCGACGATCTGTCGCTCGATGAGCTCGCGGTTCTTGTACGCGAGCTGTGCCTTGGCCGTCGTCAGGCGCTCGTTGAGCTCCTTGTACTTCAGCGCGCCCTCGCGGTCCGCCGCGAGCTGCTGGAGCTGCTTGTCGATCTCCTCCAGGATGATCCGGATGCGCTCGAGGTTCTCCTCCGTCTCCGAGCGCTTCGTCTCCGCCTGGCCGATGTCGTCATCGAACTTGGTGATGCCCGCGATGTTGTCCAGGATCCGCCGGCGGTCCACGGACGACATGGAGACGATCTTCTGGATGTCGCCCTGCTGCACGAGGTTGTAGCCCTCCGCCGAGATCCGCGCGTGCGCCAGGAGGGAGTCGAACTCCGCGAGGGACGACTTGCGGTCGTTGATGTAGAAGTAGGAGTTGTAGCCGCCCTCCACGGACGGGCTCAGCCCGACGTAGCGGGTGAGCTTGACCTCGTCCGCCTCGACGGGGATGCCGCGGTCCGTGTTGTCGAATACGAGGCTGACCTGCGTGTACCCGGCGGGATTCTTCGTCTTGCCGCCGTTCCAGATCAGGTCCGTGAGCTTGCCGGCTCGGATCGCCTTGGAGCTCTTCGGGCCGAGGACGAAGAGGATGGCGTCCGAGATGTTGCTCTTGCCCGAGCCGTTCGGGCCGGTGATCGTCGTGTATCCCTGCAGGACCGGAATCGAGATCTTTCGGCCGAAGGACTTGAAGTTCTCCATCTGGACTTCTTTCAGAAACACGGTGCCCACCTGCGCAGGGGAAGGTTAGCGCTGAGGCGCATGTCTACGACCCATCCCATCCTTATCCTTCTGACGTCCGACGCAAGTCGGACAGGGGGCTGGAAAGCTCGGATGGATATAAAAGTGTAGCGGGCGGACAACCGCGTTGACAAAGGAGGCTCGCATCCGCACGTGGGACGCGCAATCGAGCCATAGTTCTCCGCCCGGGGGACCCAGACGCCTTCGCCCAATTCGGCCGAACGCGCCTCGCTGACCTCAGCCCGACTCGCGAATCGCTCTCCGCGACATGGCCCCTGGGTCCACTCCCTCCCTCTCGATGGGGGCTTCGTCCAACGACATGCAAGCTTAAATCGTCCGATAGGGGTGCGGGTCGCGATGCCCTCGAAACGCGAACCCGTCACGGACTTCTGGCAGGATCGCACCGTCCTCGTCACGGGCGGGACCGGGTCTTTCGGAAAGAAGTTCACGCAGGTGCTTCTCCGCGACTACCCTGTCAAGAAGCTCATCATCTTCAGCCGGGACGAGCTCAAGCAGCACGAGATGCGGGTGGGAGGCTTCAACGACCCCCGCCTTCGGTTCTTCATCGGCGATGTCCGGGACGAGGCCCGGCTTCGTCGCGCCTTGACCGGCGTGGACATCGTCGTCCACGCGGCAGCGCTGAAGCAGGTCCCGGCCTGCGAATACAACCCGATGGAAGCCATCATGACGAACGTCATGGGCGCCCGGAACGTGATCGAGGCGAGCCTCGACTCCGGCGTGCATCGCGTGATGGCCCTGAGCACGGACAAGGCCGTGAACCCGATCAACCTCTACGGGGCCACGAAGCTTGCGGCGGAGAAGCTCTTCATCCAAAGTAACTCCTACGCCGGCGCGAAGCCGACCCGGTTCAGCTGCACCCGCTACGGCAACGTGGTGGGGAGCCGGGGGAGCGTCATCCCGCTCTTCCTGGACCAGCGGAAGAACGGCCGGATCACGGTCACGGACAAGCGCATGACGCGCTTTTGGATTACTCTCGAGCAGGGCGTGCGCTTCGTCATCCGGTGCATCGAGCAGATGCACGGCGGCGAGGTCTTCGTGCCGAAGATCCCGAGCATGAGTATCATGGACCTCGTCCAGGTCATTGCGCCGGACGCGAAGGTCGAACTCATCGGGATCCGGCCCGGCGAGAAGGTCCACGAGGTCCTCGTCTCCGAGGACGAGTCGAACCACACGGTCGAGCTGGATCAGATGTTCGTGATCAAACCGGCCCATCCCTGGTGGCCCGAGGACGCGTGGGCCCAGGGGAAGCGGCTCCCCGAAGGGTTCCGGTACGGGAGCGACAGCAACCCGCGGAAGCTCGGGAAGGACGAGCTCCGCAAGATGATTTCGGGCCTGGAAGTGACGACGTGACCCGCAAGCCCCGGCGCCCCCGACGGGCCCCCGGGAGCTCGGGGCAAAGGAGACGGAAGCCAATCCCCTACGCGCACCAGTCCATCGAGGCGGCCGACATCCGCGCCGTGACGGCGGTCATGAGGTCGGACTGGCTCACGACTGGGCCCAAGGTCGCCGCGTTCGAGGAGGCCGTGGCGGCGTTCGTCGGCGCGCCCTTCGGGGTGGCGGTCAGCAACGGCACGGCGGCCCTCCATGCCGCGGTCCATGCCGCGGGCATAGGACCCGGGGACGAGGTCATCGTCCCCGCGATGACCTTCGCGGCGAGCGCGAACTGCGTGCTCTACGAGGGCGGCACACCTGTCTTCGCGGACGTACTGCCAGGCAGCCTGCTCCTGGATCCGGCCCAGGTCGAGGCGAAGCTTACGCCGCGAACGAAGGCAGTCATGGCCGTGGACTACGCCGGCCAGCCTTGCGACTACGACGCCTTGCGGGCCCTCGCGGACCGCCGTGGGGTCGTCCTGATCGCGGATGCCGCGCATTCCCTCGGAGGAGAATACAGGGGTCGCAAGGTCGGCACCCTCGCGGACCTCACGACGTTCTCGTTCCATCCCGTCAAGCACGTGACCACCGGCGAGGGCGGCATGGTCGTGACCAACGACCCAACTCGAGCGGAGCGCATGCGGCAGTTCCGCAACCACGGCATCTCGACGGATGCGCGGGCTCGCGCGGAAAGAGGGACCTGGTTCTACGAGATGGTGGACCTCGGCTACAACTACCGGCTCACGGATATCCAGTGCGCCCTGGGCCTGAGCCAGATGTCGCGCCTCGCGAAGTCCCTGAAGCGCCGCAGGGCGATCGCCCGCCGCTACGACGAGGCTTTCGCCGCCATCCCGGGCATTGAACCGCTCGCGGTCTCGCCCGACGTCGTCCACGCGTACCACCTCTACGTGGTCCGGCTGGATCCGGCACGCATGGGGATGGACCGGGATGCGGCCTTCCGCCTCCTGCGGGAAAGAGGCATCGGTGTGAACGTGCACTACATCCCCGTCCATCTGCACCCGTACTACCGCACACGCATGGGCACCGGGCCCGGGATGTGTCCCGTGGCCGAAGCCGCCTACGAGCGCATCCTGAGCCTGCCGATGTTCCCCGCGATGACCGATGCCGATGTCGAGCGGGTCGTCGACGAGGTCGAGCGAATGGCGCGGGCCCAGGGACCATGAGGACCGTTGCCATCGTCCAGGCCCACATGGGGTCCACCCGGCTGCCGGGGAAGGTGCTCGCCGACATCGATGGCCGGACAATGATCTCCCGGGTCGTGGAGCGGGCCCGGCGCGCACGCCGGGTCGACGAGGTCGTCGTCGCGGCGACGACCAACCCGAGCGACGCCCCGTTGATCGAGGAGTGCGCCCGCCTCCGCCTGCCGACGTTCCGCGGGAGCGAGCAGGACGTCCTCGACCGCTACGTCCGCTGTGCACGGGAACGGGACGCGGACCCGGTCGTCCGGATCACCTCGGACTGTCCGCTCCTGGATCCCGGGATCGTGGACCGCGTGGTCGATGCGTTCCACGCGTCCCCCTGCGACTATGCGAGCAACGTCCTGGAGCGGACGTTTCCGCAGGGCCTGGACGTCGAGGTCGTCTCGCGTCTAGCCCTGGAGCGGGCCGCCCTCGAGACCCGGGAAGCCTGGCAGCGGGTGCACGTCACGCCGTACATCAGCCGCCACCCCGATCGCTTCCGGCTCGTCGGCGTCCGCGCCGAGGCGGACTACAGCCGCTTCCGCTGGACCGTAGACACGGAGGACGACCTGGCGTTCGTCCGCGAGATCTATGCCCGGTTCCGACCCCGCACGGACTTCGGATGGACAGAGGTACTCGCGCTCTTGGCCCGCGAGCCCAAACTCGTGGAAATCAACCGGCACGTGCGACAAAAGTCTGCGGAGGAAGGATGACCCCGCCGACGGAGATTCTCGTCCGCGTCGACGCGAGCCCGGCCACCGGCCTCGGGCATGCGATGCGGTGCCTCGCCCTCGCGCAGGGGTGGAAGGACTCGGGCGGCTCGGCCGCCTTCCTCCTCGCCGAGAGTCTACCCGCCGTCGAGGAGCGTCTCGCGGAGGAAGGCATCGAGACCCTGCGCCTCGGCGCCGCGGTCGGGAGCGACGAGGATGCGCGGCGGACGGGGCAGGTTGCCGCGCAACGCGGCGCGGCATGGGTCATCGTGGACGGCTACCGCTTCGGGGCGGGGTACCTCAAGGCCCTCAAGGCATCCTCGCGGCGGATCCTCGCCTTTGACGACTACGGCCATGCTGGGCACTACGGGACGGACCTCGTCCTCAACCAGAACGCGTCCGCCTCCCCGGAGCTCTACGCGGACCGCGAACCCGCGACTCGACTTCTCCTCGGCCCCCGGTACGCGCTCCTCCAGCGCGATTTCCGCGCGCGCCCGCGCGTCACCCGGACGATCGCCCCGCGGGCCCAAAAGATCCTCGTGACCTTGGGCGGCGTCGATGCGGCGAACGTCACCCGGACCGTCCTGCGGGCGCTCGCTGCGGTTCCAGTCCCCGACGCCGACGTCCGCGTCGTCGTGGGCAGCGCGAACCCGAACCGGAAGGACCTCGAGGCCGCCGCATCCGCGGGACGGCGAATCACCCTCCAGCGGGATCCGCGCAGCCTCGCGGAACTCATGGCGTGGGCCGACCTGGCGCTCACGGGCGCGGGGACCACGACGTACGAGGTGGCCTACATGGGGGTCCCGAGCCTACTTATCGTGGTCGCGGAGAACCAGCGCCTAGCCGCCAAGGCCCTCGAGGCCGCCGGAGTCGCGAAGGACCTGGGATGGCACGCGGATCTGACCGTTCCGCGCCTCGCCGAGGCGATCGCCGGGCTTGCGATGGATGCGGCCACGCGCGAGCGGATGTCGCGGAATGGCCGGGACCTGGTGGACGGGCAAGGCGTCTCTCGCGTCGTGACGAACCTGCGGGCCGGGATCATCGACCTCCAACCCGTGCGCGAAGAGGACGCCCGCCTCCTCTGGGAGTGGGCCAACGATCCGTCCGTTCGCTCGGTGTCCTTCACCCGCGATCCCATCGCCTGGGAGGACCATCTCCGCTGGTTCGACGCGAAACGGAAGGACGCGGCCTGCCTCTTCTACATCGCCCGGGACGATGCCGGTGAGCCCCTCGGGCAAATCCGGTTCGAGGCCCGGGAGGACGAGGCGGAGGTCTCCGTGAGCCTGGACGCGCGGCACCGCGGCCGCGGCCAGGGGAGCGCCCTCATCCTGGCGGGTTCCAGGAAGGTTTTTGACACGTCCCGCGTTCGGACGCTCCACGCGTACATCAAGGACGGGAACGAGCCCTCGGTTCGCGCCTTCACGAAGGCGGGATACGTCTTCGAGGCCATGGCGACGGTCCGCGGCCAGAAGGCGAGCCGCTTCGTCCTGAGGAAGGAGGCATCCGGATGAGCGATTCGATCCGCATCGGGCGAAGGGTGGTCGGCGCGGGGAAGCCCGTCTATATCGTCGCCGAGATCTCGGCGAACCACCGGCAGAGCTACGGGGAGGCGGTGCGGCTCGTCCGCGCGGCGAAGGACGCGGGGGCCGACGCCGTGAAACTCCAGACCCTCACGCCGGACACGATCACGATGAAGTCGGACCGGAGCTGGTTCCGGGTGGGCGGCGGCACGCTCTGGGACGGCCGGACCTTGTACGACCTCTACGAAGAGGCGTACATGCCGTGGGAGTGGCAGCCGAAGCTGAAGGTGATTGCGGACGAGCTCGGGCTGGACCTCTTCTCCTCGCCCTTCGACCCCACCGCCGTGGACTTCCTGGAGACGATGGGCGTGCCCGCGTACAAGGTCGCGTCCTTCGAAATCGTGGACCTTCCGCTCGTCGAGCGCATGGCGCGCA
Organism: Thermoplasmata archaeon; assembly: GCA_021788795.1. Lineage (GTDB taxonomy): Archaea > Thermoplasmatota > Thermoplasmata > RBG-16-68-12 > RBG-16-68-12 > RBG-16-68-12. The sequence goes on from JAJYKG010000067.1 coordinate 6,219, forward strand.
CGCACAAGCCGCTGATCATTTCGACGGGGATGGCGACCCAGCGGGAGATTCGGGATGCCGTGGAGACCGCACGGGCGGGCGGTGCGAGGGGCATCCTCTTGCTCAAGTGCAACAGCGGGTACCCTGCGCCGCCCGAGGAGATGAACCTTCGGACGATCCCGGACATGCGACGGCGGTTCCGGATCCCCGTGGGCCTCTCCGACCACACGCTCGGCATCTCGGCGCCGATCGCGGCGGTGGCCCTGGGCGCGTGCATGATCGAGAAGCACTTCACGATGTCGCGGACCGTGCCCGGGCCGGACTCCGCCTTCTCGCTGGAGCCTCCGGAGTTCAAGGCGATGGTGGAGGCGATTCGTACGGCGGAGAAGACCCTCGGCACCGTACGATATGCGCCCACGCCGGCGGAGGCGAAGAGCCGGCCATTCCGGCGGTCCCTGTTCGTGGTCCAGGACGTGAAGAAGGGCGAGATCTTCAACCGGAACAACGTCCGCTCCATCCGCCCGGCCAACGGCCTCCTTCCCCGCTTCCTGCCGGCGATCCTGGGACGCAAAGCGGCGGCCGACATCCTCCGGGGTACGCCGCTCTCCTGGGATCTCGTCCAGGGGGGCCGCCGTCGCTAGAGGAGCGCGGAATCGCGCCACGTCCCGAACGACCGACAATCTAAAAGCCGGATGAGACTCTCGCTCCTGCGGATGGCCCCTTCGCGAGCCCTCGCGCTGATCTCCTCGCCGGCGAGCCTCGCCGCCCTGCCGCCGGACGCGCTCATCCTCCCGCTGAGGCCAGGCCTCGCGGTTCCGAGGGAACAGCTCGTCGCCGCGAGGCCGGAGGATCTGCTGGCGGCCCAGGACACCCGGCGTGTCCTTGAGGATGCCGAGACCCTCGCGCGAACATGGGCCGCGAGCCGCTTGGCCGCGGAGCGCCTCACCTGGGGCGACGTCCCGCTCGCCGCGTGCTTTGAGTACGATCTCCGGATGGTTGCGGTCGACCTGCTCAAGACGGCACGGATCGTCACGTCCGCTCGAGAGCATGCCCCGGGCAGCGAGCTTTACACCGACGCACCCCTGACGTCGGAGACGTTCCCTCCCTACCCATACCTGTCCGCGGTGGGACCCATCCTCGCCCAAGCGGCGGAGGCGGCGGGGGGGCGGGTCCACGGGCTCCGCGCGGACCGTCGGCCGAGAGGTCCCCGGACCTCCCGACTCGGCCGGATGTACTCCGGACTTACCGCTCGGCAGGGCGCGGCTCGGCTCCGACGTCCGGACGTGCTCGTGGCGCTGGGTCCCTATCCCGACGACTACCGCCCCGTGGCGAGGGCGTGGAAGTCGGATGCAGGAGAGACGGTCGTGGTCGCGCCGCAGGACACGCCCGTGCGCGCGTCGGCGGCGGATTCCCTATCCTTCGTGGCGCTCGAGGCCCTGGTCGACCGCGCGACGCGGGCCACAATCGACGCGTTCGTGGAACGAGCGGTGCAAGCGGTCCGTTTGCTGGACCTCGGGGGTCCTCGAGTGTCGAGCGGCTACGACCTCCGTCCAATCCTCCGCGGCGAGCTCGAGGGGCGCCTCCGGGAGCGACTGGCGCACCTTGCGATGATGGGCGTCGCCTTCGAAACGCGGCTCGACACGGCGCGCGGCCTCCTGCTGATGGAGACCGTCTCGCCCCTCGCCCACGCAGCGATCCTCTTCGCACGACGTCACAGGGTGCCCGCGACCGTCGTGCAGCACGGAGTCCTCGCCGGGGCGTTCAGCTACCGGCAGACCGCCGCCGACCGGATCGCGGCATGGGGATCCTCGGACGCGACGTGGTTCCGTGGCAACCTCCCCGGCCAGCCCCGCGTCGAGGCTACGGGGAGCCCCCGCTACGACCGGCTGATTGAGGCCGGCGGACCGTCGTACCGAGCTGTGCCGGGGTTGCCCGCCGACCGGCCCATTGTCCTGTTCGTCTCCCAACCCCTCGTGCAAGACGACCCCGCGCGCTCCGCGTGGTCCCGATGGGACGCGCTCCAGATGGCGGTGGAGAGCGGGGGCCGGGGCGCCGGCTTCGTCCTCGTAGTCAAATGGCACCCCGCGGAAGAACCCGACCCGCTCCCTTCGCCGGAGATGGACGCCACGGCCCGATTGGTCCACCACGCGGACACCCTGGCTCTCCTCGAGCGGTCTCGCGTGGTACTGGCCATCTCCTCGACGGCGGCGCTCGAGGCCATGTACCTCGACCGTCCCGTGGTCTTCCTCGGGCCCGCAGACCCGGGAAGCCCGTTCCACCCGCCCGAGGACGGTGCCGGACCGCGCGCCCTGGACGGAAAGGAGCTCGCGCGGACTCTCGACCGCCTCGTCCCAGAGGGACCGGCCCGGAAGGATGCCCTCGCGCGCCAGCGTGCGTTCCTCGCGAGCCACTACGCGCCGCTCGACGGGAAGGCGGCGACCCGGGTCGCGGCACTGGCGCGCGGAGGCTGAGCTATGGGCCACTACGACACGTTCGACCCGACCCCATATCGCACGCACCGGCAGGCCCTCGACCGCCTGCGGCCGGGCGAGCGGGTCCTCGAGGTCGGCTGCAGCAGCGGAGCCCTGACGGAGCAAATTCGTGCGAAGGGATGCACGATCGTGGGCGTCGAGGTCCGCGCGGACGCCGCCGAGAAGGCCCGCGCCTACTGCGAGGAGGTCCTCGTCGGAGACGTCGAGCGCGTCCCGCTGCCGTGGCCCGCCGCGAGCTTTGACGTGATCCTCCTGCTCGACGTCCTCGAGCACCTCGTCGACCCGGTCCCCGCCACGCGGCGCTTCGTACCCCTCCTGAAGCCGGACGGCCGCCTCGTCGTCGCGCTGCCCAACGTCGCGCACTGGCGAGTCCGATTCCGCCTCCTCGCGGGGCGGTTCGACTACGAGGACAGCGGCATCCTGGACCGCACCCACCTCCACTTCTACACGCGGAAGACCGCGGCAGAGCTCCTCGTCCGCTCGGGGCTCGAGATCATCGAGACGGACGTCGCGCCGGACGTGCCCCTGCTCCGCTTCAAGCGGCACCTGGAGCGGGCGAACTACGCGGTGGCCCACCTGCTGCCCGGTCTGCTCTCCACGGAGTTCGTGTTCGTCGCGCGGCCTACGGGAACGTCTTCTTCCCCGTGACGCCGCGGCGGAAGTCCCGTAGGCCTTCGAGGATGTACCGGCCGCGGGGCCGCCCCAGGAGGGAGCCCGCGAGGCCTTCGGAGACGAGCCGCATGCGGAGGCGGAGGAGCGCGCCGCGGCCGCAATAGCGTGCCGTGATCATGCACCCGTTCCGGGCGGAGTAGTACGCGCCCGTGGCCCGACGCGTGTCGCCCGGTGGGTGGTGCAGGATCTCGGCCCCGGGGGCGAGGACGCTCCGGTACCCGAGCTTCTTCGCGCGGAACTG
>JAJYKG010000068.1:0-2487 GCA_021788795.1 Thermoplasmata archaeon
GCGCCCTCACGCGCGCAGCGCGTCCGTTTCGAAGTAGATGTTCGCGCGGGTAATCGCCCCGTCCCGGATGTCGTACTTCACGGCGAGCGGCACGTGGACCTCTTTCCCGGACGGCGGCACCCCGGCGAACTCCAGGTTCTGGACGCCGTGGAAATCGCCCTCGACCATCGCCTTGCCCTCGTCCACTACGAGGTCCTTCTGGTGGAACTGCGCCGTGAAGGCTTGGCCGTAGAAGTAATCCAGGAACTTCTCGATCGCGTCCCGGCCTCGCGCCTCTTGCCCATTCGCCATCACGACGAACACGGCGTCTTCCGCGACCGCGGAGGCGTCATGCCCGTGCAGGTACCGTTCCATCACTTCGCGCGTCTTCGCTGCGGAGCCCATCGCTCCTCTCCTCCTTCCCGGCCCGCGCATGGGGGCTGCGGAGCACATGGCCTTCGCGGTACGGAGACTACGCTCCGCCGAGACGGGCCGGCGCCGCGGCCACCGCCCCGCTATTGGAACGTCTGGCCCTTCGTCTCCGGGCCCACCGCGGCGAGGAAGAGCCCCCCGACCGCCATGACCACCGCGATCACCGCGAGGGGCACGAGCACCCCTCCAGTCGCCGTGTAGATCACGAAGAACAGGGGCGAAGCGAAGATGGCGGTGATCTTGCCCACGGTCTCTCCCAGGCCGAACCCCGTCGCGCGGTACTGGGTCGGGAACAGTTCCGGAGTGTACGCGTAGACGGCGCCCCACGCCCCCAGGTTGAAGAAGCTGACGAAGGCGAGGCTCGCGAACAGGACCACAATCTCGCTCGCCGTGGCGAAGGCGAGCCCGCTGACTCCGCCCAGGATCAGGAACAGACCGAGCGTGCGCTTGCGCCCCCACCGCTCCACGAGGATCATAGACGCCAGGTAGCCCGGGAACTGGGCCACGGCGGACACGATGAAGAAGGCGGCCAGGAGTCCGACGTCCGAGAACTGGCTAGCCACGCTCAAGTCGAACGGAAGGGTCAGGAACAGACCGTAGTAGCTGAAGTTCAACGCGGTCCAGACCACGAGCGTCACCACAGACCGCCGGGCCAGCCTGCCCTGGAAGAGGGAACGCAGCGGGGCGCGGGGGACCACCTGCTCCCGGGCCAGGGTGGCGGGATCCACGGGGGTGTTCGAAATGCGGCTGAGGACGTCCGCGGACTCCTGGAGCCGGCCTTGCCGCGCGTAGAAGAACGGCGATTCCGGGATCGTCAGGCGGGCGACGAACGCGATGAACGCGGGGAACGCCGCCACGACGAACAGGACGCGCCAGCTCGCGATCCCCGCGACCGTCACGCCCTGGATGATGAACACCCACCAGAACAGGATCGCGACGAGGAAGCCCACGGGCCAGAAGAAGTCGAGCAGGACCATGAAGCGCCCGCGGAACTGGGGCGGCAGAAACTCGGAGAGGATGGCGGGATCGACGACGAGCATGCCTCCGAGGCCCAGGCCTGCGAGGAGCCGCAGGGAGAACAGGCTGTACGCGTCCCACGAAAGGGCCGTCAGCGCCGTGAACACGGAATACCAGAGGATGCTCCCGAGGAAGACCTGCCGCCGCCCCCGGGTGTCGGAGATCCGCCCTAGGATCAGACTGCCGAGGAAGGAGCCCACGAGCGTGGCCGACGTGATGGCGAAGTAGGCGAGGGAGTCGCTCGGGATCCCGAAGTCCGTGAAGACCGCGGAGAGAACGAAGCTGATGTTGATGATCTCGAACGCGACGAAGGTCCACGCGAACCCCGTCAGGAGGACGATGCGGCGGTGGAACCGGGTGAACCCTCCGGCCCTGAGGACGTCCTCCACGGTGCGGCTCGCGGTGGCGGCGGCCACGCGGCGCAGGGACTCCGGGTGGGTATATCAGGCTTGAGAGAGAGGCCATGGTGGCCTCCCGACCCAGAGGGATGCGGCCAATTCCGCCGCCGTCCCCCGCGGCCGGGTCAGCGGCGCAGCGTGAAGACGGTCTCCCGGGCGTCCCGCAGGGACGGGTCGCGGCGCACGAGCCCGGCCCGGACGAGGTGCGACAGGGCGTTCCGGACGGTCCGCTCGGGCATCCGCGACTCCGCGATGAGCCGCTTCTCCGTCATCGCGCCCTCGTCCTCGAGGAGGCGGTACAGGAACCGGACGGAGGGCGCCGCACGGGCAGGCAGGTCGGCGGCGCGGTGTCGCGCCGTGAGCTTGCCGAACACCTGGAGGTACCGCGCCTTGCCGAAGCGCACGAAGCGCGCGGGGTCCGCGCTCGCTTGAATTGTGAAGCCCTTGGACCGCACGCGGATGCGCTCCTGGCCGTCAAGAACGAGGTCCCTCCCGAGGCGCGACTCGATCTCCGTGATCGCGACGACGCTCCGCGCCGGCAGGACGAGCGGCCGCTGGCCCGTGGACGAGCAGACAGGCACGACGACAATCGCGTCCGCGTTCTCCATGACGACCGGGCCGCCGGCGGAGAGCCCGTAGCCCGTGGACCCGGTCGGGGTGC
>JAJYKG010000068.1:2497-9565 GCA_021788795.1 Thermoplasmata archaeon
CCGTCGACCTCGAGGGCGTACCGCAGGAAGCCGGCGCCGCGGCTCGTGCTGAGCGCGGCCTCGTTGAGCGCGGGCGGCAGCCGCCGCCCGTCCATCCGGACCTCCAGGCGCAGCCGCTCCTCGATCCAGTGCCGGCCCTCCAGCAGGGCCTCGACCGCCCAGGCCGTCTGCTCGGGCGGGACCTCCGCCAGGAAGCCGTGGCCCACGGTCAGCACCGCGGTCTGCGAGCCCACGCGGCGCAGAGCGTGCAGGAGGAAACGGTCGTCCCCGAGGACGACGAGGGCGTCCGGCGGGGGCGAACCGAGGTCCGCGGACAGGGAGACCTCCGGGAACCGCTCGCGGACCGTGCGCATGGCCTCCGCGGCGTACCGACGGGTGACCGCGTCCTTGGACGCGAGGAGGGCGATTCGCATGCCCGTGCAGGGAGGCGGGAGGCCGGCTTAACCCTTGTTGCCGCACCATGGCCGGGCGTCAGGTCTCCGCCTGGCGCTTCTTCCCCCAGGCCACGAGGAGGTGGAAGGACAGTTCCGGGACCGATTCCACCTCGACATGGTGGAAGCGCTCCTCCAGCACCGCGGTGACCTTCTCCAGCGGAACCTCGGTCACGCGCCCGCCGCTGCGCCGCACGCGGACGCCTTCGATGAACGCCCCTACCTCGAACGCCCGGTTGGGGTCGCGGGCGAGGAGCGCGTCCGGGAGGATGATGGCGAGCAGCCCGGGCGAACGGATGATGCGGGTGGCCTCCTCGATCGGGCGGGTCCACTGCCGCGGTCGCGGGACCCAGACCAGGACCGACTGGTCGACGTAGTTGTCCCGGAGCGGGACGTACGACTCGCCGCCGTCGAGGAGGGTGAGCCGCGGTTCGCCGATCTCGAAGGTGCCTTGGGGCCGCACGAGGAAAATGTCCCCCTGGACCACGTCGAAGAGCTGGGAAAGGAACCACCGGAAGTTGATCTCGCTCAGGTAGCCCGGCGGCACGACGAGCGCGGTGCGGCCGTGGAGCTTCGCGTGGGGGATGAACTTCCCGAGCAGGTCGAGGGCCCGCTGCATCGTCGTGCGGTCTGAGGCCAAGTACTCTAGGTACGCGAGTCGGACCGTCGCGATGGCGTCGAACAGGACGTCGTCCAGAAAGTCGCGGCCCTTCGCGGTGATCGCGTACTCGTGCCGCTTGGGACCGCGCTCGCCCGGCGTCTCGTTCGCCACGACGAGCCCGTCCGTCTCCATGCGCTTGAGCACCGGGTAGAGGTGGTTCAACCGGATCTCCTGGCCTGCGTCGGCGAGGGCGCGGTGAATCTGGTAGCCGTAGGTGGCGCCCTGCTGGATGGAGCGTAGGATGGCGGTGCTGAGGTCGGACCGGGGCACCTAGGTCCTCCGTGTGGACCTAGATACACCCCTCCGGGACATGAACCTTGCCGTCCGCGGCTCAGTCGTGCTGGGGATCCATGTAGCGGTACACCATGCGGCCGCAGCGCGGGCACGGGCTCGAGATCCACCGCGGCTCCGCCTCCCACGCGTGGCCGCAGTACGGGCAGTCGACGATGACCTCGGACGGCGGGGATGGCTCGGGCATGGGAACACGGGGAGGGTAGGGCGGCGGCCCGGCTAGTACCTGCGCCGCCCGGCGGCCACCGCGACGCCGGGGCGCGCGAGTCGTTCGGCGGGCTCCAGGTCCTCCTTTCGGTTGACGTCCACGAAGGAGACGAGGGCCGAATCCGCGGCCCGCAAGGCCTCGCCCTCGAGGAAGACCGCGTCCAGGCGGTCCACGAGGGCGGAGGGGGAGCCGATTCCGGCACCGCCCAGCGCCTGCAGCGCAGCCTCGCGGCGGTACACCGCGCGGACCGGGTCCATCGCCTGGTGCCACGGCACAGCCGCCTCGTGGTCTCCGAGGAGGGCCAAGAGGGCGTCGTAGAGGGACGGACGCAGGAGGGGAGCGTCGCAGGGAGCCACCAGCACGACCTCGCCCTGCGCCGCAGCGAGGCCCCGCCCGAGTCCCTCAATGGGGCCGCGGTCCGCCACGGCGTCCCGGACGAGGTGGGCTCCGGGCACTGCCTCTTGGAACGCTCGTACCGCGTCCGCGGCGCGGATGGACAAGAGGATCTCGTCGCATCGGGAGCGGAGGGTGTCCGCGACCCACTGAACCATCGGCCGCCCATCGAACGGGACCAGGGATTTCGGCTCCCCGAAGCGGCTGGAGGACCCGCCCGCGAGGATGAGCCCGGTGCGCGTCACGACCTCGACCTCGCCAGCGCCCGGTGCGCGACACGGCCCTCGTCCGCGTAGACGTTGAACCCTCCAAAGCGGGCGAAGCCCACGAGGGTCATCCCGTACTCGCGCGCCGTGTCGACCGCGAGGCTCGACGGAGCCCCCACAGCCACGACCATCGGGAACCCGGCCACCGCGGCCTTCTGGAGGATCTCGAAGCTGGCGCGGCCGCTGACCGCGAGAATCTCGTCGGAGAGAGGGACCTGGTCGGCCAAGAGCCGTTCGCCCACGATTTTGTCTACGGCGTTATGACGGCCGACGTCCTCGCGCACCGCGAGGAGGCGGCCCGCGGCGTCGAAGCGGCCCGCGGCATGCAGGCCGCCCGTGACCGTGAACAGGGCTTGCCCTTCCCGGAGACGGTCCGGGAGCTGCGCCAGGACCCCCGCGTCCACCCGAGGCCGTCCGGGGGCAGGCGGGTGGCGCACGCGCACGCGAATGGCGTCCAGGGAGGCCTTGCCGCAGACCCCACACGAGGACGTCGTGTAGAAGTTCCGAGCGAACCTCGAGGGATCGAAAGGCGTGCCGCGCCGCAGGATCACATCCACCACGTTCTCCGGGCTCCCGCGGACGTGGGACCGCGCGTACTCGACGGACGCGAGATCCTCCGATCCGCGGAGGAGGCCCTCCGTGAAGAGGAAGCCGGCCGCCAGCTCGAAGTCGTGGCCCGGGGTCCGCATCGTCACGGAGAGGCTGCGGGGGGCGGCGCCGCGTTCCTCCGCGCGGCCCACACGAATCTCGAGCGGCTCCTCGACCGCGAGGTCGTCGTCGACCTCCGCCACCCGATCGTCCCGCGCGCGCCGCACGCGCACACGCCGCGTCTCGGTCTCGCCGATGGCTTGGGCTCCTCGCTCCCCCTCGCCGGCCACGGCGGGAGAAGACGCCGCTCACCTATGCGCTTTTCGTGCGGTCCGTGTCCGTTCCTGCCGTTCAGCGGCGCTCCGCCCTCCTTACCATACATTCTTATAGCAGCGTCCGGTAGTTGCGACCCAGCCCACATCGTCTGATCTCGCGCGGAAGGAATTTTTCCCTACGCCTTGCGACTCAAGGCTGTTGTGTCGGCAGAAGTGAGAACATGGACAAGGTATTGACGAAGGTCAAAGACCTGACCCCGGAGTCCAAGCAAGTGAATGTCTTGGCGAAGGTCGTCGGGTTGAGTGAAGAGAGAGAAATCACCTCCCGCTTTGGCGAGGCGCGCAAGTTGGTCGAGGCCACGGTCGGCGACGAGACCGGCACGGTCCTCCTGACCCTGTGGAACGACCAGATCGGCCACGTCGCGAAGGACGAGACGTTCCTGGTCGACAACGGCTACGTGAGCCTCGTGCGGGGCCACATCCGCCTGAACGTCGGGAAGTACGGCAGCTTCGCGAAGGCCGAGACGCCCATCGAGACCGTGAACACGGCCCTCGATGTGAGCGCGGTCGAGTACGAGCGCGAGCCGCGGTACCGCAGTGGCGGCTACGGCGGCCGGCGCGAGGGCGGGAGCCGCCAGTTCGAGTTCGGGACGGGCGGAGGCAACCGCGGCGGGAACCGGGAGCACCGGGACCGCGGTCGCCGCCGATTCTGAACGAACCTGCTTTCCCCTTTCCTCTCGAGTCCGGTCCGTCGGGACCGGACTCGTTTCGTTTTCGAGCCCACCCTGAGAAGAGAGCCTCGAGGCCCCGGCCTGTGAAGGGGATCCTGCGAACGGAATGCGGATCGGGAACGGGACGGAATCAGCGCCGCCGAGGCGGCCGGCGATCGCGGCGGTCCTCGCGCTCCGGCTGCTGGTAGATCCGCTCGGGCTGCCAGACCGTGAGGCGGCCGTTGTAGTACGCGCGCGCGTTCTCCTCGCTGACCTCGACGTGGAGCACGTCGAGCTTGGACTTCATGTAGTTCCGGAACTTCACGCGCTTCGCGTCGTTCTCCTCGTTCCACATCCGGGTGAACTGCGCATCCTTCTCTTCGACCATGGTCGTCACCGCCTCAACGCTGCCGGGAACACGGTTCGCGTCCGGAGACGGGCCGACCGTGGTTCACAGGGACCTGAGGACTCCCCGAGCGAGCGGGACGTGGCTCATAAGGGTTTCCCCGGGATTCGCCGAGGCGGCGCGAGGGCGGGTGCTCAGTACGTGAACGTGAGGACGAGGTCGTCCCCCGCGGTCGTGATCTCGTAGACCGTCAGGGGGAACTTCGCGGGGGCGTCGACCGGCTGCCCCGTCATGAGGTCCCACGCGCCCTTGCAGGACGGGCAGATGAGGACCATGCGCTCCTTGTCCACGGACCCGTCCGCCAGGTTGGCCCACTGGTACGTGCACGCCGCGTCCAGGCCGTAGAAGGCGCCGCCGACGTTGGCCACGGCGATATCGTAGCCCATGATTTCGAAGTGCCGGACCGCCCCCTCCGGAACCTCGGCGGTCTTGCACAGGACGACATCCGTGCGCATGGCGGCTCCCGAACCCCGGGCATCCCTTAAGGGTTTGCCGGCGGCCGCGGCATGCCGGCGGCTTTCCTGCGAAGGTGTGTATAGCACGATGGATGTCAGGGGGCGAAAGAGAGGAAGGGGAAGGCCATGCCACTCGGGTCTGTCATTTCCGGCATCAGTCGACTGATGGCACTGCAGGCGGTGGACACGTTCGGCGCGCTGGTCGGGGGATTCATCTTCCTGATCATCGTCCTCGCGTTCATCTTCTACAGCATCAAGATCGTCAAGGAGTACGAGCGCATCGTGAACTTCCGCCTCGGGAAGGCCCAGGCGGAGAAGGGACCCGGCATCGTCCTCGTCATCCCGGGGATCGACAAGCCCGTGCGCGTCGACCTGCGCGAGCGGTTCCTCCAGATCCCCCACCAGACCTGCATCACGAAGGACAACGCCCCCGTGGACATCGACTTCATCACGTACCTCAAGGTCGCGAGCGCGGCGGACTCCGTCATCAAGGTCGCCAACTTCGAGGGCGCGGCCATGGGGATCGCCACGACGACCCTGCGGGCCGTGATCGGCGACATCATCCTGGACGAGGTCCTGTCCAAGCGCGAGGAGATCAACGCGGTCCTGCGCACGAAGCTGGACGAGGTCACCACGCGGTGGGGCGTCAAGGTCACGAACGTGGAGATCCGGGAGATCCTGCCGCCGAAGACCGTGTCCGACGCCATGATCCTGCAGATGTCCGCGGAGCGCAGCCGGCGCGCCGTGGTCCTCGAGGCGGACGGGAAGAAGACCGCCACGATCACGATTGCGGAGGGCGACAAGCAGTCGGCCATCCTGCGCGCGGAAGGGACGAAGCAGGCCGCCATCCTCAACGCGGAAGGGTACTCTCAGGCCCTGACCACGATCTTCGGAGCCGCGAAGGGCATCGACCCGAAGACCCTCACCCTGCAGTACCTCGATATGTTGAAGACCCTGGGCGCCAGTCCCTCGACGAAGTTCGTGCTGCCGGCGGAGTTCATGGAGTTCCTGAAGCCCATCCGGTCCCTCGTCGCGGAGGCCGAAGCCGCGAAAGAGTGAGGCGCGGAGGAGGATCGTGCCGGGCGACACCCTCGTGGACCGGATCTTCCTGTACGGGATCCGGCCCGCCATCATCACGGTGGTCATCCTCGCGGGAGGCGGCTACCTGGTGGTCTACGGGGCCCTACGCGGGAACACGGACTACCTGATCTCCGGCGTCTTCATCGCCATGATCGGCGCCGGTCTCGGGATCGGCTTCCACCGCACGGAGACTCGTAAGATCACGAAGAAGTACTTCTCCCCCGCGACCCTCGTCGGCAAGCAGGGGCGCGTCCAGATGGCCTTCGCCGCGGGGACGAAGGGCGTCGTGCACCTCGAGAACGAGTTCTGGAGCGGTTACTGCGAGCAGGACCTCCAGGCCGGCGACGCGGTCGAGGTGCTCTCCGTCGACCCGGACAAGGTGACCCTTCGGGTGCGGCGCGTGGAGAAGTGAGGCGGGTCCGTCGTCAGGAAGGCTTCGATTCCTCGGCGGCGGGGGGCACCGGCTCGACGAGGACGCGGCCCTCCGCGTAGGCCTTCACGCGGACGAGGCTGCCCTTCGCAATCGGGACCTCCGAGGAGCTCGTCCAGTCCTCTGCGCCGACGTTGGAGACGCCGTCGTGGCCGGGAGCGATGTCGGTGACCGCGCGGCCCGTCAACCCGACGACGCGGGCCGCGTCGACGAGCTTGGGCTGGGCCATGATGGAAGCGCGGATCTTCATGAGATAGATGAACCCGAGGACCGTCACGGCGCCGACGATGCCCATGACGATGTACGTCCCGATCCCGTAGGGAGACGGGGAGTACTGCACCCCCGAGGCGAGCATCCAGGTGCCCACGAGGCCGATCGCGACTCCGGAGAGGGCGAAGAGGCCGTGGCCCGCCTTCAGTTCGAGGAAGATGAGCGCCGCGGCGATGATGAGGAGCAGGATGCCGACCACGGACGCCCCGATGAGCTCGGCCCCGAGGAATCCGAGGGCGAGAAGGACGACGCCGACCACGGTCATGAACAGGGTGCGGTGGAGGAGGTCGATGACCAAGGCCACGACGCCCACCAGGATGAACAGGCCGTCCACGGTGGGGTTGCTGAGGAAGCTCAGGAACTGGTCGTACAACGGCTCGCCGTAGTTGTTCAGGGACGCGCTGGACACGCCCACGTCGGCGAGGAACTCCGGGTACGTCTCCGCAAGCCCGGTGACGAGGCCCATGGACGCCGCCCGTGTCCCCGTGAAGGCGGTGTTGTTCTCCACCATGTCGACCGCGGCGGAGACGTTGTAGTGGTTCGCCGCGGCCAGCGTCTCCATGTAGGCCACCATGGCGTTCACCACGTGAGCCGTCTCCCCGGG
>JAJYKG010000069.1 GCA_021788795.1 Thermoplasmata archaeon
GTCCAGGGAGAGGCGAAGGTCCTTCGCGAGCCCCTCCAGGCCTTGGCGCGCGAGGCTCGCGTCCAAGGGAAGCCTCCCGCCGAGCAGCGAGGGGCCGAGCGACCCCGCGACCAGGTCCGCGTCCGTGACCGTGGGCCGTGTCCCTCCCTTGCCGTAGGCCACGGGCCCCGGATCCGCCCCGGCGCTCTCCGGACCGACCCGGAGGGCGCCCCCGCGGTCCAGGGAGGCGAGGCTGCCGCCCCCGGCGCCCACGGACTCGATGTCCACGACGGGCAGGGCGAGGGGGAACGTCTCGACGGCGGCTTCCGTGGTCCACTGAGCCCGACCGTCCACCACCGCGGAGAAGTCGGCGCTTGTCCCGCCCATGTCGAAGGTGATCAGGTTCCTGCGACGGGACGCGCGGGCGAGCGCCGCCGCGGCCGCGACGCCGCCCGCGGGGCCGCTGAGGACGATCTCCACGGGCCGTTTCCGCACGCCCGCCTCGGAGGCCACGCCGCCACCGGATTTCATGACGACGAAATCGTGTCCGAGCGCGTCGCGGAGGTCCTGGAGGTAGCGGGAGACGAGGGGCTTCACGTAGGCGTCCAGGACCGTGGTCGAGGCACGCTCGTATTCGCGGAACTCGGCGAGGACCTCATGGCTCACGGAGACCGGCAGGTCGCCGAGCGCCTCCCTGAGCCGCGCCTCGTGTCGCGGCCGGAGGAAGGAGAAGAGGAGGCACACCGCGACGGACTCCGCGCCGAGGGCGCGGACCTCGCGGACGGCGCGGCGCACCTCGCGCTCCGTCAACGGGCGCGCGGCCCGGCCGCGGGCGTCGACCCGTTCCCGAACTCCGAGGCAGAGCTCGCGGGGGACCGTGGGAGATGGACGCGTCACGCGGAGGTCGTAGAGGCTCGGGCGGTTCTGGCGCCCGATGGTCAGGAGGTCCTCGAAGCCCGAGGTGGTGAGGAACGCAGTGCGGGCTCCCTTGCGCTCCAGGATCGCGTTCGTCGCCACGGTGGTCCCGTGGGCCATGCCGTCCGCGCCGAGCTCCCGCATGCCCGCGAGGACCGCGCGGGACGAATCCCGCGTCGACGGGACCTTGGTCGTCACGACCTCGCGGCCGCGGAACCCGACGAAGTCGGTGAAGGTCCCGCCCACGTCCACGCCGACGTCCACGAGCGAGGATAGCGGGAAGGGCTCAAGGCCTTTGCCGCCCGGGCCGCCGGAAGGCTTCGGTCGCCCTCAGTGCGTCCCACTCCCGCCGTTGTGCCCGTTGTTCCCCAGGTTCCCCGCGAGGTACTGCGCGTAGCCCTCCATGTCGAGGAGTCCGTGCCCGCTGTAGTTGAACGCGATCACCTTCGCCTCGCCCGTCTTCTTCGCCTCGAGCGCGAGGTCGATCGCTCCGCGGATCGCATGCGCCGTCTCCGGGGCGGGGATCAACCCCTCGGTCTTCGCGAAGAGCTCCGCCGCCTGGAACGTCGTGAGCTGTGGCACCGCCCGCGGCTCCACGATGCCCGCGTCCAGGAGGACGCTCAGGGTCGGCGCGCTCCCGTGGTACCGCAGGCCGCCCGCGTGGATGGGCGAGGGCATGAAGTCGTGGCCGAGGGTGAACATCTTGATCAGCGGCGTCATGCCGGCCGTGTCGCCGAAGTCGTACTCGTAGCGCCCCGCGGTCATCGAGGGCACGGACTCGGGCTCGACGGCGATGAAGCGCGTCTCGGAGCGGCCGTGCAGTCGCTCCCCGATCATGGGATACGTGAAGCCGCCGAAGTTGGAGCCTCCGCCCACCGCGCCGACCATGTAGTCCGGCTCCACGTCCGCAAGCTCGAACTGCTGGAGCGCCTCCAGGCCGATGACGGTCTGGTGCATGAGCACGTGGTTCAGCACCGAGCCGATCGAGTACTTCGTGTTGGGCGTCGTGACCGCAGCCTCGAGGGCCTCGGAGATCGCGATGCCCAGGGACCCCGGGTTGTCCGGGCTCTTCTCCCGGAGCTTGCGGCCGTAGCTCGTCTGGTCGCTCGGGCTCGGGTAGACCTCCGCGCCGAAGAGGCGCATGAGGTGCTTCCGGTACGGCTTCTGGTCGTACGAGACGCGGACCATGAAGACCTTCGCGGTCATCCCGAAGTAGTTCGTCGCGAGCGCGACCGCGGAGCCCCACTGCCCCGCGCCCGTCTCCGTCGTGTAGTTCTCGACGCCCTCCTTGCGGGCGAAGTACGCCTGGGCGATCGCCGTGTTGGGCTTGTGCGACCCGACGGGCGAGAGATCCTCGCGCTTGTAGTAGATCCTCGCCGGCGTCTTCAGGAACGCCTCGAGGCGCTTCGCGCGGTACATCGGCGTGGGCCGCCCGAGGCGGAGGTACGCCTCGCGCAGCTCGTCCGGGATCGGCTCCGTGGCGTTCCCGCTCATCTCCTGGCGGATGATCTCCTTCGGGAAGATGGGCTCGAACGCCTCCGGCCCCACGGGCTCCTTCGTCCCGGGATGGAGGGGCGGCGGCAGCGGCGAGGGCAGGTCGGGCAGGATGTTATACCAGGCGCGGGGGAGGTCGTCCATGTCGAGAAGGATCTTCACCGCGCCCTCGCCCGCCGTCTCGCCACGCATCGTTTGCATCGGAACCGCCTCGGATACTCGACCACGAAAACCTGAACACTATATAACGTTTATGCGTACTGTTGTATATCTATGCACTAAGCAAAGCCAAAGGATTAACCTTCCATGTACTCTTGCGCGCATCGAGGATTCCCTCATGTGGGCACGCTTCCGCACGCATTTCAAAGGCTTCCCCGCGCAGGAAAAGGTCGCGCAGATGATGGTCCTCTACGGACTCCGCGTCCACGAGGGGCACGTCTTCTGCGGCGACATCAAGGTCTCGGACACGGCGATGGCCCGCGCCTCCGGCGTCGACCGCCGCGTCGTGACCGCGACCGTGGCGACCATCGAGAAGAACCAGGACCTTCGCTCCTTCTACGACCGGCTCCGCCCGGTCTGCCACCTGAGGGACGTCGCGCCGCTGATGAACTGGGGCGCGCTCGAGATCATCGCGACGAACGCGTCCAAGCCCGGCATCCTGGCCGGCGTCGCGGCGATCATCGCGGAGGCGGGCATCAGCGTCCGCCAGGTCGTCATCGACGACCCCGAGATCTTCGACGAGCCGAAGGGGTTCATCGTCACGGAGGCCCCGGTGCCGGAGCGGCTCCTGCCGCGGATCAAGCAGGTGGACGGCGTCAAGTCCGTCGTCCTGGTCTGAGGCGGCACCCTTTTCGCCCTGGAGCGCCCTCCGCGGCGGCGTGACATGGCGCTCCCTCCTGCGGGTCGTCGACTTCCAGGAACTGCTCACCTCCCAGGCGGCTCTCGCGGACCGCCTCGCCGCGGAGGGGCCGGCCGGCGTGCAGAGCCCCGAGGCGCAGACCCTCCAGGCGGGTTTCAACCTCCTCGCCAAGGTCCTGTTCACGCAGCGCGCGAACGTGCGGGACCTGCACGACCTCGCGTGGCTCGACCACCTCGTCGTGGCCCACGGCGGCGGGCTGGCGAAGACCTGGGAGGGGGAGAGGAGCCGCGAGGCGTGGGAGGCCCTCGCGGAGAGCCGCGGGCGGCTCGGGCAGCTCGTGCCGCGGCGCGGACCGTCGTGGACCTCGGTGCCGCTCACCGGCGTCGCGGGGCTCTCGGACCTGAAGCTCGAGTGCGGCGCGACGCCTGCGGTCCGCGCGGGGGCGGTACCTCACGAGGAACTGCTCGAGCTCGCGTCGGAGACGGCCCACGCGCACGCGCCACACGCGGAAGGCCGCGTCGCCCTCGAGGACGTCCACCGCCTCGCCGTGGCGGCCCGCAAGATCGGGAGCGAGAGCGTCGCCTTGGTCTACGCCGCGTCCGTCTTCGACTCAGCGTGAGGCGACGAGCTTCCGGTGGGCGATCATCATGCACGCGTTCTGCACGACGATCTTGCCCGCGGCCTCCGCCTTCCGCGCCGCGGCCTCGTTCTCGATCCCCTGCTGCATCCAGATCACCTTTGCGGGACCGCGGATCGCCTCGTCCACGATGGGCGGGACGTCCTCCGAGGGGCGGAAGATGTCGACGACGTCGTAGGGTTCGTGGATGTCGGAGAGGGACTTGTAGGATTTCTCGCCCAGGATGACGTCGGCGGTGGGGTTCACCGGGATGATGCGGTAGCCCTGGTCCTGCAGGTACTTCGGGATCTTGTGGGCATCCTTCTCCGGGTTCTTCGAAGCGCCCACGACGGCGATCGTCTTCGCCTCCGAGAGGATCTTGAAGAGCGTGGCGTTGTCCACCATGGTTCTCCCGCGGAGGCTATGCGCCTGTCGCCCTTAAACGTTCTTCGGGAGCGTGTCCCGGAGGACCTTCTTCAGGTGCGGCTGGAGCCTGAGCGTCGCGATTTCTGCGGCCGTGCACCACCGGATCTCGGAGTGCTCGTCGTTCGCGATGCGCGGCTCGCCCTGCCAAGCCGTCACGAGGTACAGGTGATGGTGGTACGTCTCCTTCGACGTCGGGTCCTTGTCCTCGTATTCGTGCAGGAACTTCGCCGAGGTGACGCGGATGCCCAGCTCCTCGTACAGCTCGCGGACGAGCGTGTGGGCCGGGGTCTCGCCCGCCTCGCGGTGTCCGCCGAAGGCGTCCCACCGGTTCGCGAAGCGGACCCGGCTCGTGCGCCTGCCCAGGAGCACCTTCCCGTCGCGGACCACCAGGGCCGTGGAGGTGTAGTGGACCATCGCATGACCGCATGCCGGGGTCCCACAAGGGGTTTGCGGCGCCCTCCCGAAACACGCCCGCTGGCCCGCGCGAGGCTGCGTGCGCCGTCCCCCTCCCGCTCCGGCCTGTTATCGTTAACTAACGATAACACGAGCGACTCGGCCTCCAGGCCACGCCGCCGCCCACGTCCACCCCATCCAAACCTTCATGGCCTGTGGTCCGCTAGACGAACCCGATGGAGGCGGTCGCCCAGGAGATCGCGGAGCGGCTGCGGGCCGCACCGTTCGTGAAGGTGGTCACGCACATCGACACGGACGGCATCACGGGCGGCGCGATCGCGTCCGAGGCCCTCGCCCGCGCGGGCATCGAGCACGAAATCGCTTTCGCGAAGCATCTCGACGAGGCGGGGCTCACGGCCGTCAAAAGGGAGGGCCACCCGCTCGTCTGGTTCGTCGACCTGGGCGCGGGCATGCTCCACGCGATGCACGGCCTCGACGCCGTGATCACGGACCACCATGTCCCCACCGAGCGGGAGGTGCCCAAGGCCCTCCGCGGCGACCTCCTGAAGTTCGCGGAGTCCGCGGACCGCGTCCTCATGCTCAACCCGCACCTCGAGGGCAGCGGCAGCGACGTCGCCAGCGGCGCCGGCTGCGCGTACGCCGTGGCCAAGGCCCTCGACCCGAAGAACGCAGACCTCGCCGCGGTCGCCGTCGTGGGCGCGGTCGGCGACATGCAGGAGGCCGAGTTCCGGAGGCTCGAGGGCTACAACCGCACGATCCTCGCGGACGGCGAGGCGGCGGGCGTCCTGAAGGCCGAGATGGACCTGCGCCTGTTCGGCCGCGAGACGCGGCCGGCCTACAAGATGCTCCAGTACGCCTCGGACCCGTGGATCCCGCGGCTCAGCGGGAACGAGGAGGCGTGCATCGCCTTCCTCCTGGAACTCGGGATCGACCTCAAGGTGGGCGAGCACTGGCGCTCCTGGTCGGACCTGGACCGCGGCGAGAAGCAGCGCGTCGTCTCCGCGCTGGTGACGCACATGCTCGAGCGCGGCTGCGGCGTCAAGTCCGTGGAGCGCCTCGTGGGGGAAGCGTACACCCTGGTGAAGGAGCCCGTGGGAAGCCCCACGCGGGACGCGAAGGAGTTCGGCACCCTGATGAACGCGTGCGGCCGCTACGACGAGCCTGAGGTCGGCTACCGCGTGTGCCGCGGCGACCGGGACGAGGAGCTGGCGAAGGCCCTGCGGCTCCTCCGCGGCCACCGCGCGTACCTCGTGGAGTCCATGGAGACGATCCTGGAGTCCGGCATCCGCGAGATGGGCGCCATCCAATACTTCCACGCGCACGACAAGATCCGCGACACGGTCGTCGGCATCGCGGCGAGCATGGCCCTCAACCAGAACGGGACGCCGAAGAGCCTCCCCATCATCGCGTTCGCGAACGCGGAGGACGGGATCAAGGTCTCCGGCCGCGGGACGCGGGAGCTCGTCGCGAAGGGGCTCGACCTCGCCGCGGTCATGCAGGCCGCGTCGAAGGCCGTGGGCGGCCAGGGGGGCGGGCACCACGTCGCCGCGGGGGCCACGATCCCTCCGGGGACGGAGCAGGCCTTCCTCGAGATCGCGGACCGCATGGTGAGGGAGCAGCTCCATGCCCGAGGGCCGTCCGCGGACGCCGGGGAGGACGCTGCGGGTGCGGCTCGTCCTTCGCCCTAGCTCCTCGCGGGGTTCCAGCGGCCCACGTGGGCCAAGACGTCCTCGTGGTACCGCGCGATCGCGTCGCGAGGCGTCTCGTTGACGTCGATGAAGCGCAGCTCGGTCCAGGCGGGATGCTGCGCGGCCTGGTCCCGCTCCCCGAGGAAGACGAACTCCAGGTCCCAGTGGTTCTTCGCGCCGTAGACCTCGGAGAAGACGAACGGCCCGCGCAGCGACTGGCTCGGCAGGCCGAGCTGCTCCTTGAGGATGCGCTCCGCGGCGGCCTCGGGCGCCTCGCCGAGGAGGAGGTGGGAGGAGGGCAGCATCCAGCCCTGGCTGTTCGCCTGGGCGCGCTCCGCGTCCAGGGCGCCGATGTGGTCCCACGGCTCCGACGGGTTGAGCTTCCCCATCAGCACGCGGTCCTCGTGTCCGGACGGGTTCAGGACGACGAAGGCGGAGAGGCACAGCCCGCCCTCCGGGATCTCGTTCGTGGTCACGGGCCGGTCCGCCCGCGAGAAACGGCAGAACTTGCGGTCGGTCGCCATGGGCGACACACCCGCGCCGGGGCACATCAACCTTGGCACGCCGCAGTGGTCAGGCCTCGAGGGACGTCACCATGCGCCGAAGGATCTCCCGCTCGAGGATCGTGCCCACGAGCTTCCCCTCGCCGTCCACCACCGCGACGATCGGGATGTTGGTCTCGCGGAAGAGAGCGGCGAGGTGCAGGGCGGTCTCCTCCCCCGTTACGGTCAGGGCGGTCGCCAGGGGTCCTTCCCGCACGGTCAACGAATCGCGGTCGCGGCGGCTCAGGACCATCGCAGTGCGGAGGACCAGCGTCCCGACCGGGCGGCCCTCCTCATTCAGGACCAGCGCGGCGCGGGCGTCGAAGTCGATGCACTTGCGCACCGCCGACTGCAGGGTGTCCGTCTCCCGGACGGTGACCGAGGGCAACGTCTTCGAAATCTCGTCCGCCCGCAGGCTGTTGAACTCCTGCCGCACAATCTGGCGCACCCCGGACTGCTGGTCGACTGGGACGGGCGGCGCCCGGAGACGGAAGAGCAGCGGGGCGGTCAGGGAGAGCAGCGCGATGCCGATCGCCGCGGCCGAGTACGAGAACCCGGAGACGAGCGCCACGCTCGCGGTCAAGGCGCTGACCAGGAGGGCCGCGTCCACGCCACCGTTCACGCACGTGCCGAAGGCGTTCTTCCAGATCTCGACGTTGAAGAAACGCGCGCTCGCCGCCCCCATGAGCGCATCGAGGGCGAGGGCCATCCCGAAAATCGCGACCCCGAGCAGGAGGAGATCGGGCGTGACCTGGACGAAGTAGAGCCCCAGCCCCACGAAGAAGAGGGGCTCGAAGAACCCGTACGTGAAGGCGTGGAACTTCTCCGTGAGCACGGGCCGCGCGGCGAAGAAGTCTTGGAGGAGCAGCCCGAGGAACAGGGCGATGATCGCGGAGTTGAAGCCGGTGACTTGGCCCAGGAAGCCCATCACGAGGACGAACGCGACCGTGATCGCGAACACGGGCTCGCGGCTCTGGAAGTGCGACTCGACCTTCTCGAGGAGGGGCACGAGGATGAAGCGCCCGAAGAGGATGATGCCGCCCACGGTGATCGCGACCTCGAACGCAACGGTGGCCACGGATGCCGCGGTGATCGCGGTGCCCGCGAGATCGTAGACGAAGGAGAAGAGGACCACGGCGGCGATCTCGATCACCACGACCTGGGAGAAGATCGCGGTGCCCTCGTGGGTCCGCGCCAGGCCCGTGTCCGTGAGAAGCCGGGAGAGCGGCCCCGCGCTGCTCATCCCCGCCACCACGCCGACCACGAGCGCAGGGAGCAGGTCCTGGAAGAGGAGGTAGGCCAGAATCGTGATGCCCAAGAACCGCACGGCGAACTCCAGGAGGGCGACGAGAAGCGTGCGCCGGTTGCGGAGCATGGAGCGGAGCCGGGTGGCCTCGAACTCCTGGGCGCCGCTGATGAACAGGAGGAAGTTGATCCCCAAGGTGACGAAGAGGGAGATCGTCGGGTCGTTCGTCGGGCTCCCTACGGCGCCCAGCACGCCGGGCCCGACCAAGATGCCCACGAGAATCGGGCCAACGAACGGGATGAGGCCGAGACGGCGGAAGATTTCCTCCCCGATCTTCGCCCCGATCAGGAGGAGTCCTAGGATCGCAAGGGCGCTGACTTCGGACGGGATGGTGAAAGCCACAGGTCACCCATGGGGTCGAAGGCGCGGCGAAGCCGCCCCCCCGTATCGGCACCGGCTCATTAACGTGAGGGCCCCCCGGGGCGGCCTCTGAAACCCCCTGGGTTCAGAACCTCGGCGGGAGCGTTCGGGCAATCCCCGCGAAGACGAGGAGGAACCCGGCCGCCTCGAGGATCCGGCCCCCGACCTCGCCGATATCGACGAAGACCACGAGGGTCGACCCGGGGCCCGTGACGAACACGTACCCTGCGGCGACGGTGGTCACGATGATGCCCGCGGCTACGAGGATTCCACCGACGACGACGGCGACGAACTCCCGGGCCGCCGCGACCCGAGGTACCGCCCTCGGTGTTCGGAGGGCGACGGCGATCCCGAGGAAGCCCGAAAGGAAGCCGGCCCCTTGCAGGACGTCGGCGGACACGTTCCAGGCCTCAATCTCCGCGAGGCTGCTGTACGGCGGGAGCAGCCCGGCCGCATAGAGCGCGAACCGCACGAGCGGCAGGAGGAGACCGGCCGCAAGGAGAACGCCGCCCAGCAGAGTTGCATGGAACGGCCACGGGCGCCGCGCCGAGGGGCGCGGGAGCGCCATGGCCAGCGACGCGGGCGAATCGGGTTGCATCACTCCACGTCCGCGCGGGTGTAAAGCAGAGGGAGATTCAAAGGTTGTCCCAGCTCCCGGCGAGCCGGAGGGAGGACCCAGCCTCGGAGCCCCGAAACCCTTTTATAACCCGCCCCGGTTCGACCGCCGCTCTTCTCCGGGAGAGCCTGTGACTCATGAAGTCCCCGCGTCGAGCGGGGGCGGAAGGAGGTCTCCAACATGGCCAAGCCGATGTACGTTCGCTTCGAGATGCCGAAGGAGCTCGTGGACAAGACCTACCAGGCCATCGAGCTCGCGAAAGAGAGCGGCAAGGTCCGCAAGGGCACGAACGAGGTCACCAAGCTCGTCGAGCGCGGCGACGCCACC
>JAJYKG010000070.1 GCA_021788795.1 Thermoplasmata archaeon
TGTACTTCGCCCCGCGTCCGCGATGGCCTTGGACTCGAACCATGGGGAACGCATTCGCGGCTGGATAGATATAGATTCCGAACCGGAATTGAAGTGGGCTCGACCGGATTCGAACCGGTGACCTTCGCTGTGTGAGAGCGATGTCATAACCACTAGACCACGAGCCCGCGGGAGCGCGCAAAGGTCCCGGTCGTATAAATCTCCATCGAACCCCGGCCGGAGACGGCCCCGGGGGCGGCCTCCCAGTAGGCACAAACACAATTGAAAGTACAGAGCCGATATATCCTGAGCGCAGCCATCGTGAACCAAGTCCATCCGAGACGCGAGTCCGGAGGTCCGGGGCATGGTCATTGCGGAGCCGCGCCGCACGTCGGCGCAGGCCATGCCGGAGGGGACCCGACACTGGCAGGAGATCCCCCTCTGGCGTGACGTGACGGAGGCGCAGTGGAACGACTGGAAGTGGCAGGCCGCGCACGTCGTGCGCACGCTCGGCGAGCTGCGGAAAATCATCCCGCTTACGGAGGACGAGGAACGCGGCGTCGTCGGGTCTGCGAAGTATTTCAAGTTCGGCATCCCGCCGTACTACGCCAGCCTCATGGACCCCAACGACCCGAACTGTCCCGTGCGGCTCCAGGCGGTCCCGCGGTCCGCGGAGACGCACTTCTCCGGCGCGGACCAGCACGACCCCCTGTACGAGGACGTCGACTCCCCCGCGCCGCACCTCACCCACCGCTATCCCGACCGCGTCCTCCTCCTGATCACGGACTACTGCGCGATGTACTGCCGCTTCTGCACGCGGCGGCGCTTCACGGCCCACGAGCACGGCGCCATGACGATGCGGGACCTCGAGCCCGCGTTCCAGTACCTGGAGAAGGCGAAGGAGGTCCGCGACGTCCTCCTGAGCGGCGGCGACCCGCTCATGGTCAACGACGAGTACCTGGAGAACATCCTCAAGCGGCTCCGTGAGATCGACCACATCGAGATCGTCCGCATCGGCTCGCGCGCCCCGTGCACCCTCCCCATGCGGATCACGCCGTCCCTCGTCTCCATGCTGAAGAAGTACCACCCGGTGTGGCTCAACACCCACTTCAACCACCCGAAGGAGATCACGCCGGAGGCGTCCAAGGCCCTCGCGATGCTCGCGGACGCAGGCATCCCCCTGGGCAACCAGTCCGTCCTCCTGCGGGGCATCAACGACTGCCCCACGACGATGAAGAGCCTCGTCCACAAGCTCGTCCTGAACCGCGTGCGGCCGTACTACTTCTACCAGTGCGACCTGAGCGAGGGCATCGAGCACTTCCGCACGCGCGTGGCCACGGGGATCGAGATCTACGAGGCGCTCCGCGGGCACACCTCCGGCTACGCGGTGCCCCTGTTCATCCTCGACGCCCCTGGAGGCGGCGGCAAGGTCCCCGTGGGGCCGAACTACATCGTCAGCCAGAGCGACAAGAAGATCGTCCTCCGTAACTACGAGGGCGGCATCTTCTCGTACCCGGAGCCGGACATCCCGCCGACCGCGTGCCCCGACCATTGCGCCGCGTGCCAGACGGACGCCAGGGCGTCCCGGGAGGGCGTCGCGGGCATCCTGGCCGGGCAGCACGACCACCTGCTCCCGCCGGGCACGCTGCGGGAGAAGCGGCGGAGCGCCCGCAAGGAGGCGCCGCTCGAGGTCCGGGTCCCCTAGGCATCCGCCAGGTTCATAACGCCCGCCTGGGATGTATCGGACGGATGACGATGCCGAAGGCTGACAACGAGGAGAAGCGCGCGCTCCTGAGGCGCGAGCTCGGCGGACGGGGCTATATCGTGCACCTCTCCACCTCCCGTGAGGGGGCGAACCTGGTCGCGCGGCTCGAGGTCACGGACGCCGGGACCGGACAGGGCGTCGCGAAAATCGTCTCCGTCACGAAGGTCGACGATCTGAACCTCCTCATCGGCGTGGACGCGCCGGAGGGCGTCGTGAAGGACTTCCTCGCCCAGGTGATCGGGTTCGCGGACGCGCTGCGGGAACTCGTCCCCGCGGTCACGATCCACGAGGAGTGAGGCGGCGGCACTACGGTTATATACCCGGCAACTTCTGGTCTCCGGACGCCATGGACCCGGCCGGAGTCCTCCTCGCCATCGAGGAGCGGAAGAAGTGGCGGGAGCGGCGGGACCGCATCCGGGAGCGGATCCGGCAGCTCGAACGCCGCAAGGCTTACCTGCAGCGGGAGCTGACCCGGGTCCGCAAGAAGGTCTCCGAGTACGACGGCCTGCTCGCGAACCTCAAGGGCGCGAAGATCGACCAGCAGCGGCCCCTCCCGCCCGCCGCCCTGCGGTGATCCCGTGACCTCCGCCCTCGACACGGCCCAGAAGGAATACGAACGGTGGCGCCAGCGGGAGCGTCGCATCCAGGAAGCGATCGCGCAAGTCGACGAGGAGCGGGAGCGGCTCGACGCGGAACTCGAGCGCGTGGACCAGCAGGTCGTCTATTACGACAGCCTGACCCGGGACATGAAGAAGGAGCTGAGGCGGCCCGGCCTGTCCAGCCTGCTTTCCTCGATGCGCAGGCCGTGAGGGGGTCGGCGATGCGGGTCCACGTCGACGGCGCGCCCCAGAACCTGCGCACCGTGTGGCTCGAGGACGGCGTGGTGAAGCTCCTCGACCAGCGCTACCTGCCTTTCGAGATCAGAATCTACGAGGCGCACGGGCTCGAGGAGCTCGCGGTCGCCATCGAGGACATGGTCGTCCGCGGGGCACCCGCGATCGGCGCCGCGGCCGCGTACGGAATGGCCCAGGCCCGTCTCCAGGGCGTGGGCGCCAAGGAGGCCGCGGACCGCCTCCGGAAGACGCGGCCGACGGGGAGGGACCTGTTCCACGCGCTCGACGCGATGACGAAGGCCATTGCGGAAGGCGCGGACCCCGTGGCCGCGGCCGAGGCCTACGCCCAGGAGGATGCGGACCGGTGCCGCGCGATCGGCGTCCATGGCGCGAAGCTCATCCGGAGCGGGAGCCGCGTGCTCACGCACTGCAACGCCGGCGCCCTCGCCGCGGTCGACTACGGCACGGCGCTCGCGCCGCTGCGCGTCGCCAAGGAGAAGGGGCGCCGCTTCTTCGTCTACGTGAGCGAGACCCGGCCCCGGCTCCAGGGCGCCCGGCTCACCGCATGGGAGCTCGTCCAGGAGGGCATCGAGCACGCGATCCTCCCGGATAGCGCCGCAGGGCACTTCCTGAGCCGCGGCGAGGTGGACCTCGTCCTCGTGGGGGCGGACCGGATCGCCGCGAACGGGGACACGGCCAACAAGATCGGCACGTACATGGAGGCCGTCGTCGCGAAGGAGAACGGCGTGCCGTTCTACGTGGCCGCGCCGACGAGCACGATCGACCTCTCCCTGCCTTCGGGCGCGAAGATCCCCATCGAGGAACGGTCCCCACAGGAGGTCCTGCAGTTCGCGGGGAACGCGGTCGCGCCGAAGGAGAGCCCCGCGCGGAACCCCGCCTTCGACGTGACGCCGGCGAAGTACATCACGGGGATCATCACCGAGCGGGGGATCCTCAAGCCCTCGGAGATCCGGCGGGCCTTGCGGCCGCCCCCGACGAAGCGCGCGCTCGCCCGGGCCGCGAAGCCGCGGCGCCCCCGGCGCCGATAGGTCCTCCGCGGTCAGTGGTCGTCCGCGGTCTCCACGGTGCTGAAGTAATCCAGACGGCCCGGCCACCGCGCCGAGTCGTAGTGCCCGACGAGGATGAGGCGAGAGTGGTACCGCGGGTGGCGCGAGGACCGGCGGCCCGCCAAACCCTTTTAGCGCCGGGACCCATCGCCCGCCCGTGCTCCTGCGGACCACCTGGTTCGGGTCGTTCCTCGTCGACGAGGGGAGGGTGGTCCAGGAACGGCTCTTCCCGAAGGACGCACGGGCCCTCGCGGACCGCCTCGCGCGGGTCGAGGACTGGAAGGTCCTGGACGAGGAGCGGGAGCTCATGGGCCTCGTCGAGGAGGTCTTCGTCACAGAGCCGCGGCTGGAGCGTGCCGGCGGCCGGTTCACGACGGAGCGGCCCCCGTTCCTCGACCCCGCGGCGTACGGGTACGACCGCGCGCTCCTGCACGCTGCGATGGTGGAGCTCGCGAAGCGGAGCATCCGGAAGGCGATCCGCCCGGAGGACCACCTCCGACAGGCCGTGGCCTCGGTGGACGACCTCCTGGAGCAGGAGAACACGCTCCTCGAACGCGTCCGGGAGTGGTATGGCCTGCACTTCCCCGAGCTCGCGAAGATCGTGGACGACCGGGAGTACCTCGAGCTTGTCGCGAAGCACGGGCGGCGGGAGAACCTCCCGATGGACGTGCGCGAGAGCGTCGGGGCGGAGCTCGGCGAGCCGGAGGAGCAGGAGATCAAGGGCATGGCCCAGCTCGCGCAGGTGCTCGCGTCCCAGCGGGCGGACCTCGAGGGATACGTGGAACGCACGGTCCGCGGACTCGCCCCGAACGTCTCGGCGCTCGCAGGGCCGAAGATCGCCGCGCGCCTGGTCACGCAGGCGGGGAGCGTGGAGGGCCTGGCCCGGTATCCCGCGGGCACGATCCAGCTGCTGGGCGCCGAGCGCGCCCTGTTCCGCCACCTCAAGACCGGGTCCCGCGCGCCGAAGCACGGCGTCCTGTTCCAGCACCCGCTCGTCCACCGTGCACCGCCCTGGCAGCGCGGTGCCATCGCGCGCGCGTTCGCAGGGAAGATCGCGATGGCCGCCCGCGCGGACGCCTACACGCACCGAGACATCGCGGCGCAGCTCCAGGCGGACCTGGACCGGGCCGTGGCGGAAGTCCGCCGCCGGAAGGAGAAGAAGCCCGCGCGTCCGCGGTCGCGGCCCATGAAGCGCGCGCGGCCCCGCCGCGGCCGCTGAGAAAAGGCTTTAATGGGCCGGTCGCATCGGCCGGGACGGAATCGCCATGTCGTGGGAACAGGCCGAGATGCGGGAACTCAAGGTGAACCGCTACGTCGTCATCGACGAGGAGCCCTGCAAGATCATCAGCATCCAGTTCTCGAAGCCTGGGAAACACGGCGAGGCCAAGGCGAGGCTCGAGGCCATCGGCATCTTCGACGGCCAGAAGCGGTCCGTCGTCCACCCGGTGACCCACAAGGTCCGCGTCCCCATGATCGACAAGCGCCGGGGCCAGGTCCTGTCCCTCCATGAGAGCAAGGCGCAGATGATGGACCTCGAGACCTACGAGACGTTCGAGATCGAGGTACCCGAGGAGATGCGGGCCACCCTCCAAGCGGGCCAGGAGCAGATGTACCTGGAGACCCTCGGCCGGCGGAAGCTCGGCACGTAGGCGGACGGCCCGCCGTCCTCATATAAGCCGAGGGAGTTGACGGAGCCGATGGTGGCGCCGCGGTTCGCGGACGCGCATGCGAAGCTGGAGGACGCGAGGATCGCGCTCTTCGGCGTCCCGTACGACCGCACGTGCTCCTTCCGCGGCGGCAGCCGCTACGCGCCCCGGGCCATCCGTCAGGCGTCCTACAACTTCGAGTCCTACATGATGGACCATGGCCGGAACCTCGCGGACATCCCCGTGGCGGACCTCGGCGACACGCCCTCCTTCGGCGCGTCCACGGAGATGGTCGAGGGCGTCACCAAGATGGCCTCGGACGTCGTGCGGGCCGGGAAGGTCCCGATCGTCCTCGGGGGCGAGCACAGCCTCGCGCCCGCGGTCGTGCGCGCCCTGCCCAAGGACGTGGCGGTCCTCGGGGTCGACGCCCACCTGGACTTCCGAGACTCCTACCTGGACGACAAGTGGTCCCACGCCTGCTCCGCGCGGCGCTGCGCGGACCACGTGGGCGTGGAGCACGTCGTCTACATGGGCGTCCGGTCCTTCAGCGAGGAGGAGCGGGAGGACCTCGCGCGCCTGGGCCTCTCGTTCGTGAGCGTGTACGACATCCACGAGGACGGGATCGTCCGCGCCGCCGAGCGGGCCCTCAAGACCGTGGACCGGGACAAGGTCTATCTCACGATCGACATCGACGGCGTCGACCCGGCGTACGCGCCCGGCGTGGGCAACCCGGAGCCGTTCGGGCTCGCGCCGCTCCAGGTGAAGCGGCTCCTGGGCATCCTGGCGCCGCACCTCGTCGGCATGGACCTGAACGAGGTGAGCCCCGCGTGGGACCACGGGCAGACGTCGCTGCTCGCGGCGCGGCTCGTCCGCGAGGCGATCATGGCCATCGGCGAGGCACGCTCCTGGGTCTAGCGGTACCCGGGGATCTCCTTCTTCTTGGACCAGATGGCCTCGAGGTCGAACTTCTTCAGCTCGCCGTCGAACTTCCGGTCGAGGTCTGACTTCGCGTGCTCGAGCTGCACGAGGTCCTCGGATTCCCGGACCTTCGTGCGGAGGCTGTCGATCTCCTTCACGAGCACCGGGTCGAACTCGACGCCGTGCAGGACCAGGATGGAGAGGGTGTTCTTCATCACGTCCAGCTCGAGGCGGATCCGGTCCTTCGTGCCCGCATCGAGGACGCGCTTGTTCACGGCCGCCAGGAGCTCGCGGTGCTGCTTCAGGGCGGTCAGGATGGTCTCGATCCGGTCCGCGGTCTTCAGGAGGTAGTCCTCGAGCCGCACCACGGAGTCCTGGAGGTCCCTCACCACGCCGCGGTCGCCGCGCTTCGCCGCGTCGCCGAGCTGGAGCGCGTCGAAGAGGACCGCCTCGCGGCGGCGGACCCCATCGGCGGCTTTGGAGAGCCCCTTGAGCCGCTTCTCCTGCTCCTCGAGTCGGCGTTCGGCCGCGCGCAGCTGCCGGCGGAGAGCGGCGATCTCCTTGGACGTAGACGCTTCGGACTTCCGGGCGCCACCCCCCACGCGGGCCATCGGCGCGAGAACGGCCGGAGGCGATAAGAAGCTTCGCCCGGACCCCGGTTCCCTGGAGAAAAAGGCGTGACGAGCCCCGCCGCCCCGCACGCCGTGTTCCGCCGTTGCCTCCCCCACCCCCGCTCTTGGCGCGGGCCCAGCCCGCGGGCCCACGCGGTCGTCCGCACCCGCGACGGCGCGCGATCGGGCGGCCCCAAAGGGGCTCGTCCCAACCCGTGCGAGCATGTGTCAGGAGGCGGGATATACCTTTCGTCCGCCGCGCGTCCGCCGGCGCGCACGCGCGAACGTTTATGTGGATTCGACCCATCGCTCGCCTCCGAGGTGCCGGATGGGCGCGGGATGGCAGGGGCCGTTGAACCGGCTCGACGCGTTCGCGTACGAGATCCCGCAGTCCTACAAACCGGGGATGCGGACGAGCGGGCTCATCTTCATCGACGAGCCGCTCATCGCCCAGCTCCGCCAGGACCAGGCCGCGGAGCAGGTGGCCAACGTCGCCACGATGCCCGGCATCGTGGGCCGCAGCATGGCCATGCCCGACATCCACTGGGGCTACGGCTTCCCGATCGGCGGGGTCGCGGCGTTCGACCACGACGATGGCGTGATCTCACCGGGCGGCATCGGCTACGACATCAACTGCGGGGTCCGCCTTCTGCGGACGGACCTCACGGAGGGCGAGGTCCGCCCGAAGATCCGGGAACTTGTCGACGCCATCTTCCACAACGTGCCCAGCGGCGTGGGCGAGGGCGGGCTCATCAAGGTCTCCCGCCAGGAACTCGGCCGCGTCACGACGGAGGGCGTCGCATGGGCCGTGGAGAAGGGCTACGCGTGGCCCGAGGACCCGGAGCACATCGAGGCGCACGGGCACCTCGACGCCGCGGACTTCGGGAAGGTGAGCGACCGCGCGATCACCCGCGGCCGGGACCAGGTGGGCAGCCTGGGCTCCGGCAACCACTTCCTCGAGGTCCAGAAGGTGGACCGCATCTATGATGACGCCGCGGCGAAGGCCCTGGGCCTCGAGACCGTCGGCCAGGTATGCGTGATGATCCACACGGGCTCCCGCGGCTTCGGCCACCAGATCGCCTCCGACTACATCGCCACCTGCGAGGGCGTCGTGAAGCGAGAGAACATCGTGCTCCCGGACCTCCAGCTGGCCTGCGCGCCCGTCCACTCCAAGGAGGGCCAGGACTACTGGGCCGGGATGTGCTGCGGCGCGAACTTCGCCTGGAACAACCGCCAGCTCATCACCCACGGCGTGCGCAACGCCTTCGCGAAGACCTTCGCGCGGTCCGCGGAGGACCTGGGCATGCACATCGTCTACGACGTCTGCCACAACATCGGCAAGGTCGAGGAGCACGAGGTTGCCGGCCGCCGCAGGAAGGTCGTCGTGCACCGCAAGGGCGCCACCCGCGCGTTCCCGCCCGGCCACCCAGAGACCCCGGAGAAGTACCAGGCCGTCGGCCAGCCCGTCCTGATCCCCGGGGACATGGGCACCTACTCCTTCGTCCTCGTCGGCCTGCCGGCGGCGATGCAGCGGTCCTTCGGCTCGAGCTGCCATGGCGCGGGACGGCTCATGTCCCGTGCCGCCGCCACGCGCATGTACCGCGCGAACGAGGTCGTGCGGGCCCTCGGGGACCGGGGCATCTACATCCACGCCGCGACGAAAGCGGGCATCGTCGAGGAGGCGCCGGGCGCCTACAAGAACGTCGAGGATGTCGTCCGCGTCGCGGAGGGCGCGGGGCTCACGAAGATCGTGGCCCGCATGGTGCCGCTCGGGGTCGTCAAGGGATGAGGCTCACCCTGAAACCGCTCGGTGCCGTCGACGCGGGCGTCCTGGAGCACCTGCGGAGGGAACTCCGCGCGTTCGACGAGGTGGTCGTCGCGCCCACGGCGGACCTCCCGTCGACCGGATTCAACCCAAAGCGCGGCCAGTACCGGGCCTCGAGCCTGTTCGAGGCGTGCCTGCAGGAGCCGGGGACGCGCGTGCTCGGCGTCACCGAGGCGGACCTCTACGAGACCGGGCTCAACTTCGTGTTTGGATACTCCCAGCCGGGCGGCCGCGTCGCCGTGATTAGTCTCGCCCGGCTCCGCGACGCCGACCTCGCGCGGTACCGCGAGCGGGCCGTCAAGGAGGCGGTCCATGAGCTGGGGCACACCCTCGGGCTGGCCCACGACGAGGACCGGGCGGAGTGCGTCATGCACTTCTCCCGCACCCTCGCGGACACGGACCGCAAGGGGCGCGAATACTGCGCGGCCTGCGCCGCCCGCGCCGAGCTCACCTTGAAGCGCCTACGAACGTGAACGCCGCGGAGGCGTCGAAGCCATCGGGGCAGCGCCGCGGGAGTTCCCACTCCAGGAACGCGAGCCCGCGCTCGAACTCGCCTGGCGGGAGCAGGTCGAGGGTCGAGATGTACTTCCGCCGCACCCGGTCGATCTCCTGCGCCACGGGCACGATGCGACGATAGAGCCGCTCCTCCACGGTCACCTCGACGAAGCCCGCCCTCCGGAGGGACTCGGTGATTGCGGCAATCATTGGGAACCGGGCGCGGTCAATCTTCAGGAGGCTCGGGAACGCCTCGTCGAGGATGCCCATCGAACGGGTGCTCATGTCCGAGGTCGCGATGGCCACGCGCCGGGCGACGCGGGCGACCTCGCGAATAGCCTGCGGGTAGTCCGCGAACTGGTGGAGGACCATGACGAGCAGCGCGACGTC
>JAJYKG010000071.1 GCA_021788795.1 Thermoplasmata archaeon
TCTTCCTCCCTCGGGACGTTCCAGCGGGCGGCGAGCCCGCGGACGATCTCGCCCTTCAGCGCCGGGCTGACGGCGACGCGGACGTCGCCCGTGAAGACGCCGGCCTCGTAGAGGAACTCGTTGCTGAAGATCGCGTCGGCCTCGAAGAGGACCATCGCCGCCTCCGCGACCTCCCGCGGCCCGCCCGTGACGATGGCGACCCGGTCCCCCTGGGACCGGAGCCAGTGCACGAACTCCTGGGCGCCCGGGACCGGCCGCAGGTGCCGCGCGGCCCGGAGGATCTGGGCCTGGCTGAGCCCGCGGAGGAGCCGCGCCCTCTGACGGAAGCCGTCCTCCCAGTCGACCCGGCCGTCGATCCCCGCGCGGGTGATCGCCGCGACCTCCGCCTCCCTTCCTAGCAGAGAGGCAAGTTCGGGCAGGAATTCGTTGAAAATCAATGTGTTTTCCAGGTCAAATACAACGAGTTTCACGAAGCCGGCCTTCCAATCCCCCCAGACGTGCGGTGCTATAAATGGTCTTCGAGTGCTCCGTGCGCGGAAGATTTCGGGCTGGCTCAACCGCGTGCGGTCCCGGGACCCTGGGCTCAGAAGACTTCCATGTCCCCGTGGACCTCGATGCCCTGGTCCGTGATGCTGTAGGGCTTGATGGACCGCGGGTGCGGGAGCCGGCGCATCTTGATGATCTGGATCACGAGCTGGACGTCCCCGTTCTCGCGCTCGTTGAAGCGCAGGCCGATGACGCCGTCCGAGACGTACTCCACGAGGCCGTCGCGGCTGCTGCGCGGGTTGTCGTCCTTGACCTCCGCGGTGAAGAGGCACGTGGCCTCGGTCGTCTTGAGCTGCTGGCACAAGCCGAACAGGCGCGCGCGGCGCTCGGCGTCGTCCGCGAACAGCATGTTGAGCAGGCTGACGGAGTCGATCACGACGCGGGTCGCGTTGGACTTGCGGATGAAATCGGGAAGCTCGGACCTGATCCGCGTCACCGTGGCCTTGGCGTCCGCGGGCTCGAGCTTGACGATCGTGAGCTTCTTCTCCTTCAGGTAGGGCCGCAGGTCCCAGCCGAAGGCCGCGGCGTTCGCGACGATGGAGTCCGGGTCCTCCTCGAGGGAGATGAAGATCCCCTTCTCCCCGTTGATGAGGCCCTGCATGAGGAACTGCATCCCGAAGGTCGTCTTCCCGGTGCCGAAGGAGCCCATGACCGTGATGATGTGCCCTCGCGGCACGCCGCCCCCGAGCATCTCGTCCAGGCCGTCGATCCCCGTGAGCACGAGGTTCGGGCCCACCGCCTCCGCCGTCTGCTTCTCGGCCGCCTCCGTCTCCGACATCCGGTCACCTCACGAGATGCGCTCCATGTAGACGACCACGAGGCCCTGGTTCGCCGAGACCATCGTCGGGAACCGCGCGATCTTGTCCCGCGGCAGGTGGGGCAGGACGCCCGTGAACTTCTCCAGGTACATGTACCGCTGCCGCGTCGAGGACCGCTGGGACGTCTTCCACTCGAACACGAGGCAGCCGTCCGTGGAGTCCATGAGCATCTGCTCGTACCGCGGCTCCAGGATCCCGTTCGTCAGGAGGAGGTAGACGAGCCCGTCCCACTTCTTCGCGGCCCGCTGCAACCCCTTGACCGTCGTCACGAGGTCCCGCATCTCGACGGCGTCGGACACCGCGAGGTCCGTGATGGAGTCGAGGATGACCATAGACCCCTGGGCCTCCTCCTCGAGGAAGCTCACGAGCTCCTCCAGGATGTTCGTGGAGGGCAGGTCGAAGAGGTCCTGGTGCGTCCAGCTCTGCGGCACGACGGAGTGCCGATAGTACACGGAGGAGAAGTCCTTGAAGATCGTCCGGTCGCGGAAGGCGTAGAAGTACTCCGAGTTGAAGGACGTGGCCAGCTCCTGGAGGATCGTTTCGCGCGAGCGCGAGAAGGTGATGTAGGCGATCTTGGAGGGCAGGTCCGAGGTGTCGCAGTGATCGCCGAGGTAGTAATGCCACGACGACGGCCGCTCGTTCACGATCGCGATCTTCGACGCGGCCGTGTATGCGTACTCCTGCATGCCCGCGCCGATGTCGCCCTTGAGGAGGATCGTGGAGCCGCTGGGGAAACCCCCGTCCACGATGCTGTCCAGGTCCGCGATGCCCGTCGGCACCTTGCGGATCACGATCGGTTCGTCCCGCGTCTCCTCGGAGGGAAGAGCGTTCGCGCTACCCCAGACTTCGTCTCCCGTTAGAGCCATCCCACTCGAAGGCGACGAAGCGAGCCGTCGAGATAAAGGCTTTTTGTAAAGGGTCGAGGGGCGGTCGCGGGCCCGGCGGCGGGCCGGCGCCTGCAGCGCGGCGGATTTTTATCAGGATGGCCGAATGGTATTCCCCGAGATACGGGGGACAGGGCCGGCGGAAGGTCCTCCTCTCCCGGTGGTCCCGCGCCCAACCGGGAAACCTTATGACGCCGACCCGCGTAGCTCGACCGGCAGGCACGATGGAGCAATCGCTCCCTTTGTCAAATCTCCCGCGGTTCGCGCGCCTCGTCGGACGACGGGATGCGGCCCTCCACCTCGCGGAGGCGGCCCTCCTCATCGCGCAGGACGCCTACCCGGGCCTCGACGTCGACGCATACCTGCGGAGGCTGGACGAGCTCGCGGAGCCCCTCCGGCCGGGCTGGCGCGAGTACGCGCCCCTGCCGGAGCTCGTGGCCGCCCTCAACGGCCACCTCTTCGGGGAGATCGGCTTCCGCGGGAACCGCGAGGACTACTACGACCCGCGGAACTCCTACCTGAACGAGGTCCTCGACCGGAAGCTCGGCATCCCAATCACGCTGAGCCTGGTGTACATGGAGGTCGCGGGGCGCCTCGGCCTCCGCGTCGTGGGCGTCGGCCTCCCGGGCCATTTCCTCGTGTCCGCGGAGCAGGACGGCGCGTCCCTCCTCCTCGATCCGTTCAACGGCGGCGAGGCCGTCACGGCGGACGACTGCGAGCGGCTCGTCCAGGAGGCCTACGGGGGCGGCGTGCCGTTCTCCGAGGACCAGCTCGCCCCCGTGAGGAAGCGCCAGATCCTCACCCGGATGCTGAACAACCTCAAGCGCACGTACATGTCCCAGGACGATCCGGGGGCCGCCTGGCCGGTGGTGGAGAAGATGGTCTGCCTGAACCCCGAGAGCGCGGTGGACCGGCGCGACCGCGGCCTCGTGGCCTACCGGCTGAACAATTTCGCGCAGGCGCGGCACGATCTGCGGTACTACCTCGAGCACCGCCCCGACGCCCCCGACCGGGTGGCCGTCCGGTCCTCCTTGGCCGCGGTGGAGTCCATCCTCTCCATGATGGCCTGAGGGGGCCTCATTATCACCCGTTGATAGCGGGGACGTCAGCTACTTGAAGGCTTCCCGGGGTGGGGCCGGCATGGGTGGCAACATGGCCCGAGCCCCCCTCCGGAACCCGCTCGCGGGATTCGCGCTAGCCCTCGTGATCACGGCCCTCATCGCCGGGGTGGCCGGGTTCGCCAGCACCTTCCTCCCGTACCTGGAGTTCCGTCTCTTCTTCCTCGGCTTCGTCCTCTTCGCGGCGGGCTTCTTCGCCGCGCGGAGGACGTTCCTGGGCTCCCTGGGCTTCGTGGGCGCCTACCTGGGCGGCTTCGCCGGCTTCTACGTCGCGGAGCTCCTCTTCTGGACGGACGTCCCGATGGAGCTCCTCGCCCTCGCCCTGGCGCTCGCCGCGGGGCTGGGCGGCTTCGTCGCGGGCAAGATCGGCGTGGTCCGGCTGGACCGGATGAAGGCCCTCGCGCCGGCCCAGCGCCGCTGCCACAACTGCGGCGAGCGCGTCGGCGTGAACGCGCGCAAGTGCTGGTCCTGCAAGGCCTCCCTGCCGTCGTGAGCGCGGGGTTTAAGGGGAAGCGCCGCGTCGGTCCGGCATGGCGCGCATCGAGAAGACCGTCACGATCGCCGCGGACCCCGCGAAGGTGTGGTCCCTCGTCTCCGCCCTGGACCGGGAGCCGGAGATCTGGAGGGGCACCAAGGCCGTCCGCACCCTCGCCTCGAACGGCAACGTCGTCGAGCGGGAGGTCACCTTGGCGTTCCGCGACCGCAAGGAGACGGAGCGCGTGACCCTCGAGGCCCCGAGCCGCGTCGTGCACGAGCTGCTCGCGGGCCCGATGAAGGGCACGAAGACCGTCTCCGTGACGCCCAAGGGCGACGGGCGGACGGAGCTGACCGCGGTGTACGACGTCAAGCTCACGGGCCTGCTCAAGTTCGGCACGGGGCCGTTCACGAAGCACGCCACGGAAGGGACGCAGCGCGCCCTCGAGCGGATCCGGGACCTGGCGGAGGGCCGCACGCCGTCCGAGTGACGGCGCCCGCGGAGGGGGAACAGGCTCGCGCCGGACGACGTCCAACGGATGCTCCTCGCGGAGCTCGTGTGGCCGCCGGGCACGCCGCGGGCGGGCCGCTCCATCCCCGTGTACGCGAACGTGATCCGCCATCCGCGCGGGCTCGTCCTCTTCGACACGGGCGTCGGGGAGGGATCCAGGGAGGTCGACGACGAGTGGCATCCCACCCTCCATCCCTTCGACGAGGCCCTCGCCGGCCTCGGCCACCGCCGGTCCGAGGTGATCGGCATCGTCGTGTGCCACCTCCACTTCGACCACTGCGGGCAGAACTCGCTCTTCCCGGGCGTGCCGATCTACGCGCAGCGCGCGGAGTACGCGGCTACGCGCCAGAAGGACTACACGGTGCCCGCGTGGGTGGACTTCCCCGGGGCGCGGTACGAGCTCCTGGACGGGGACGCGGAGCCCTGGCCGGGCGTCCACGTCCTCTCGACCCCGGGGCACACGCCGGGCCACCAGTCCGTCCTCGTGGACACGGACGGGGGCGGCGTCCTCCTCACGGGCCAGGCCGTCTACGACCTCGCGGAGTACGAGGGCGGGGCGCCCCTGGACTCGGAGGACCCCGTGTACGCCCGGTCCGTGGAGCGCCTGCGGTCCCTGAAGCCGCGGCGCGTGTACGTCAGCCACGACGAGCGGGTGGGCGGGGCGGCGCCGGATCGGCGCGCGTCCCCCTGACGGGCGCTCAGACCTTCTTCATCCGTCCCAGGATGGGCTCGTAGATCAGCCCCTTGTCCAGGAGGCTGTTGATGGCCTCCTCGAGCTTGTCCTTCGCGACGCCCGCCTTGCCCGCGGCGTCCAGGATGCCCTCCCACGGCGCGCCCTTTCCGTCCTTGTCCAGGGCCGCGATCACCTCGAGGACCTTGTCCTCGTCCGCGGTGGGCTCCTCGGGCTCCTTGGGTTCCTGCCGCGGCTGCGGCTCCGTCACCGTCGGCTCGGCCTCCGCGGCCGGGCCCTCGCGGTATTCCGGCAGGAGGTACCGCAGGGACTCGGCGAGCATCGCGGTGTACCGCGACAGGTCCGCCTTCCCGTAGTGGGACACGGCCTGGACGATGCCGTCCGCCAGGGCTTCCTTCACGCCGACGGCCGCGAGCCCCTCCTTCGTCAGGGGCTCCATCTTCTGCGCCTCGCCCATGGCGTCCAGGCGCCTGCGCAGGGAGCGGCAGGCCTCGAGGATCCAGAAGTCCCGGACGCGCTCGTCCACGGCCTTGATCGCCTCGGGGCGGATGGACGTGTACGTGCCGCCGGAGTCGGGCTGGTACACGCGGCTCTTGCCCACGATCGCGCCGAAGACGGGCGGCTTGAGCTTGGAGAGGGCCGCGGCGGCCTCGGGCTGGTACTGGCCCGCGTACACGTGGAAGGTGCCCGTGGGGTCGGAGACGCGGGCGCGCCACATGGGCTGCATGTCCGTGCCCACGTTCTCCACGTCCGTGATCACGCCGACGACGAAGATGCGGTTCACCTTCGCGCCCAGGGGCGTGACGACGTAGGAGGGCGCGCGCTCGCCCGTGCCCTCGACCTCGAGGTTCGCGTCGTTGTACTCGCCGGCGAAGAGGCGCCAGGCGACCTCGCGCATCATGCGGACCCCTCCATGGCCTCGAGCATCTCCCGCGCCTCCGTCTGCACGTCCACGCGCAGGAGTTTCGCGGTGTCCACGATCATCATGAGCCCGTAGTCGTCCGACGTGACGTTGCCGCGAGCCTCGATGGGCTGGGCCACGAGCAGGTCCGAGAGCTCGTCCCGCACGACGTCCGCGGACATGGCCTCCTTGGCCTGGGCGATGGCCGCCTCCATGGTCTTGTCCAGGAGGGCCTCCGTGAGCTCGCGGTTGAAGACCGCGGTCAGGGCGCCGCTGCCGTCGTCCAGGACGGCCTTCACGCGCAGGTCCGCGTTGCCCTTGACCTCGCCGTGGATGCGGCAGGCGTTCTTCCGCAGGACGCGGTTGCACTCCGGGCAGCGGTAGACGAGGCCGGAGCCCTCGCGCAGGTCGATCAGGATGCCGCGCACGGTGACGTCGACGCCGCCGCCGCGCTCCGCGAGGTCCTCGATCCACATCCGCGGGCTCTCGCCCACCTTGGACGCCGGCGGGAGGGCGTCGTCCTTGAGCTTCGTGACCGTCGCGCGGTCGTCGAAACTGATCTGGGGGATGCCCCGCCACGCCTTCACGTAGGCGCCCTCGATGCGCAGGACGTCGTCCTCGGCGAGGCCGAAGTCCTTCCAGGCGCTGAACTGCGTCTTGCCCGTCTCGTCGGCGAGGATGCCGCTGTAGACGGACTTCTTCGCACCCTCGACCTCGACCTCCCGCGTCTCGACGGAGAGGAGGCGGGCCGTGACCGCGACGTTCGAGGCGCCCTCGCGCAGATCGACGACCTTCATCGCGGTCGGCTTGCCGACGTAGGGCATACCGCCGCCGGCCGAGGGCTTGTACTCGGGCAGGGCGTCCGGCCTCTCCTTGGAGACGACCGTGCGCACGCCGAAGTTCACCTGGACCTGGCCGCGGTACTCCTTCGTGTAGGCGTTCTGGACGCGGATCACGTCGCCCCTGGCCAGGGGCAGGTTGAGCGGCTCCCAGGCCGTGAAGGGGATCGTCGCCGAGGGGTCGCCGAGGATCCCGTACAGGATGCGCTTCGTCCCGCTCTCCACGGTGACGTCCTTCTCGTTCACGGCCACGATCCGCACCAGGAGGTTCACGGACTGCTCGCCCGGCACGAGCTCGCGGATCGTCTTGCTGATCCCGACCGCGAGGCCCGCGGGGTTGCCGCCGTGCTTCTTGACGATGGACCGCTTCGCCGTGTCGAGGGACACGCGGTACACGTTGAGGTAGCTGGACAGCTCCTTCTCGATCTCCGACTCGCTCACTTTTCCGCTGAGCGCCCGGGTGATGTCCTGAACATGGGGCGCAAGTTCTTCCTTCGTAGAATCCCGTTCCCGAGGCGTGTCGATTTCTCGCCTCGTTCGGGAGTAAGGCGCGGCGGTATTTAGGGGCTCGGCGGGGTGGGTGAAAGTGCCCCTCCCGGGGGCGCTGCCGCACCGTCTATACGGAGGTTCCTAGACCTGGGAGTCCATGCCCCCCGCATGCCCCTGAACGGTCTCCATCTCCTCCTGACGTATCAGTGCACCATGGAGTGCGACCACTGCTTCGTCTGGAGCGGCCCGGCGGCCCACGGCACGATGTCCCTCGCCAACATCCGTCACATCCTGCGGCAAGCGGAGGAGCTCGGGGGCATCGAGTGGATCTACTTCGAGGGCGGGGAACCCTTCCTGTTCTACGCCCGCCTCCTCACGGGGGTCCGCCTCGCGGTCCGGAAGGGATTCCGCGTGGGCCTCGTGACGAACGCGTACTGGGGCACAGGGGTCGAAGAGGCGCGCTGGGCGCTCCGCCCGTTCCGCGGGCTCGTCAGCGACCTGTCCGTGAGCAGCGACCTCTACCACGGCGACGCGGTCGAGGCGCGCTACGCGGAGAACACCCGCGCCGCGGCGGCCGAGCTGGGCATCCCGTGCAGCATCCTGTCCGTCGCCCAGCCCGAGGACGCGAGGGCGGCGAAGCGCGTGGGCCAGCTGCCGCCTGGCACCTCCGCGGTCATGTACCGCGGCCGCGCCGCCGTGCGGCTCGCCGGCCGCGCGCCGACGGTCCCGTGGTCGACCCTCCGCCGCTGCCCGTACGAGAACCTCCGCGACCCGTCGCGGGTCCACATCAACCCCGAGGGGACGGTCCAGCTGTGCCAGGGGATCTCCCTCGGCAACGTCTTCGAGACCCCGCTGCGGGAGATCATCCGCGCGTACGACCCGGAGGCCCATCCGATCGTCGGGCCGCTCCTGAAGGGTGGGCCCGTGGCCCTCACCCGGACCTACGGCCTGACCCACCGGGCGAGGTATGCGGACGCCTGCCAGCTCTGCTACGAGGCCCGCCGCTCCCTGCGCCGCCGGTTCTGGTCCATCCTCGGCCCGGACCCGCTCTACGGCATCGTCTGAGGCCTCCGCCCGCCCCGAAACGATAAGAAGGAGGGTGCCGTGGGCGGTCCGATGTCCACGACCGCGCCGCGCCGGATCCTGGGCATGGACCGCGAGCTCCTCATGTGGGTCCTGGTGATCCTCGCGCTGATCGTGGTCGGCTATCTCCTGGACCTCTACCTGGGGTACACGTAGGCGCCCGGCCGGCACGGGAAAACTTCATCCCGCCCCTCCCCTTGGGCGGGGCCGTGGACACGAACGACCTGCTCCGCACCGCGCTCGGGTTCCAGCGCACCTGGGCGGAGACCGGGGGCGAGGTCACCCGCACCGCCTACGGCGCGATCGTCCGCACGCCGCGCTACCCGCTCATCCACATGGCCAACCTGGCGTGGGTCGAGCGCCTCCCACGCGGCGGGACCGAGGAGATCCTCGCGGACCTGGACGCCGCGTTCGAGGGCACCGAGGTGCGGCACCGCAACGTGGTCTTCGAGGACGCCCAGCTGGCTTTCGAGCACCAGGAGGCTCTCGCGGCCCGCGGCTTCCGCCCCCTCGCGGACCTGACGATGGCCCAGCTCGGCCTGCCCGCGTGCATCGCGAACCCCGACCTCGACCTGCGCGAGGTGGGGGCGGGCGCCCCGGAGGACGACTACCGCCGCCTCCGAATGCGGCTCTTCGAGGGCGTCGAGTACGGGGCCGAGGAGTCGCGGCAGCTGTACGCGATCGCGCGGGAGCGCGGCGCGGCCCTCGGGCAGACGGACTTCGTCGGGTACTTCCAGGGGGCGCCCGCGGGGACGATCTCCCTCTGGACCCGGGGCGGCTTCGGCTTCATCGAGAACGTCGCCACGATGCCCGAGTTCCGCAGCCGGGGCGTGGCCCGCACGATGCTCTTCCTCGCCTCGAAGCGCGCCCTGGCCGCGCGGTGCGAGTACACCCTCCTGTTCACGGATCTCTTCGACTCCCCGCAGGCCATGTACAGGACCCTGGGCTATTTCCCCGTCGGCGAGGTCCGGACGTTCCTCAAGGCCGCGGCCCCCGCCTAACGTCCTCCGCACGGATTGAGTAACCTTCCCCAGGGGAGCTCCGACCCTCGCAGGGCGCCCTGCAGGAGTCCCG
>JAJYKG010000072.1 GCA_021788795.1 Thermoplasmata archaeon
GGGAAGCTCAACCTCCCGCCGAAGACCTAGCGGGAGACCGAACCCGGGAGATGGGAAGGAGGCAGGCAGACGAACCTACGTAGGTACCTGGCGAAGAAAGCCGTCTACGTGGTCCTGACCATCCTTTTCATCTCCTCCCTGAATTTCTTCATCTTCCAGGTTCTCCCCGGCGACCCGACCCGGGCCCTGCTCCCCCGGGGATGCGGCGGGAACCAGGTGAGCAACGGCTCCTGCTCGTTCCGGGCCGAGCTGATCGCGCAGTGGGGCCTCAACCTCCCGGTGGCGCAGCGCTACCTCATCTACATGGCCAACATCATACAGGGGAATCTGGGGACATCGATCACCGTCCGTCCCGGCGTGCCCGTGACCGAGGTCATCGCCCCCACCCTCAGCACGACCCTAGCCCTCTTCGGGATCGCGACGATCATTACGATGTGGCTCGGGCTGCTCCTGGGGCGAATTGCGGGGTGGCGGCGTGGACGTGCGTCCGACGTGGTCATCACGATGTCCACGCTCGCGATGTACAGCATGCCGTCCTTTTGGGTCGGACTCCTCCTGGTGTATGCGTTCGCGTTCCAGTTCCCCATCTTCCCACTCACAATCGAGACGTCGGCGGACCCGATCGTGAACCTCCTCGACACCATGTACTACTGGGCCCTTCCCATCCTGACTTTCGTCCTCGTGAACCTGGCCTGGTTCTCCCTCACCCTGCGGAATTCCCTCACGGACGTGCTGCCGGAGGACTACATGGTCACCGCTCGGGCCAAGGGCTTAAGTGAGCGGCAGCAACTCCGGTGGCATGCGTTGCCCAACGCTCGGCTGCCCGTGGTGACGGCCTCCGCGCTGTACTTCGGCTGGATTGTGAGCGGAGCCATCGTAATCGAGACCGTGTTCACGATCAACGGCCTCGGGCGCCTCACATGGACGGCCACGGAGGCGAACGACTACCCGCTCCTGGGAGCAATCTTCCTGCTGCTGACGATCGCCGTGGTTATCGCGAACGCGGTGGCGGACGTGCTGTACATGTACCTCGATCCGCGGGTCCGGGAGGCGTAGCGCATGGAAACCCCGGTCACGACCTCCTCGGAGGACGCCTACTCGCTCTTCCGCGAGCGCCTGTTCTTCAACCTCGGCCGGGCCCGCAAGACGCTCGTGGCGATCGTCCGGAGGAAGCTCGCCCTGACGGGACTCCTGATCATCCTGTTCTTCATCGGCATGGCCCTGCTGGCGCCCGTCCTCGTCGGACCGTACCAGAGCAGCCTGCTCTACACGAAGCCGAGCCAACCACCGTCCTCCGCCCACCCCCTCGGGACCGACGGTTCGGGGCGGGACATCCTCAACCTTCTGGTCTACGGGAGCCAGGTCTCGCTCCTCATCGGGCTGACCGCCTCCGCGGTCGCCATCGTCGTCGGAACGTTCTTGGGCCTGGCCGCGGGGTTCTACGGGAAGGTCACGGACCAGCTCATCTCCCGGGTGACGGACTTCTTCCTCGTGATCCCCTGGCTGCCCTTCGTGCTCGTGATCGTGTCGATCATGGGGACGAGCCTCACGACCATCGTGATCGCGATCGCGCTCGTGAGCTGGCCCACGACCGCGCGCATCATCCGGTCCCAGGTCCTGTCGCTCAAGGAGCGGCAGTTCATCG
The DNA here is from genome assembly GCA_021788795.1 of Thermoplasmata archaeon. Taxonomy (GTDB): domain Archaea; phylum Thermoplasmatota; class Thermoplasmata; order RBG-16-68-12; family RBG-16-68-12; genus RBG-16-68-12. Next base: position 1,646 of record JAJYKG010000072.1, read on the forward strand.
AGCGGGCGCGCGCGATCGGGGCGAGGAAGGGGTACATCCTGCGGCGGCATATCCTCCCGAACGTCATGCCGCTCGTCTGGGCGGAGGCGGTGCTGACCGTGTCGAGCGCCGTCTTCACGGAGGCGTTCCTCTCCTTCTTCGGGCTGGGCTGGAAGGGCGTAGGCGCCATCGTGAGCTGGGGGCAGATGGTGGACAACGCGTTCAACGGCCTGGCGATGCTCCGCGGGCAGTGGTGGTACCTCCTGCCCCCCGGGCTCTGCATCACCCTGCTGGTCCTCGGCTTCGCGATGCTCGGCTACGGTATCGAAGAGGTCATGAACCCCGCCCTGAAGCGGTTCGGCGGCCCGGGAACCTAGGCGGACCGCCGACGAGCGCGGGATCTGGGCAAGAGGCCCATCTCCCGCAGATAGTACCGGTCGATGAGGTGGACGACCTCCTCCTCGCTGCTGTACCGCCCCTGCGTGTAGGCGACCGACTTCGAGCCGAGGTGGGCCATCTCGCAGATGTGCCAGTCCTGGCGGTTCGTGGTATCCCAGAAGCCCATGGCGTCCTCCGCGGCGTCCGCCTCGTCGCGGTCGATGTAGAGGTCGAAGACGAGCCGGGTCCTCTCGGGGGACAGCGGGATGAACCAGTCGAGGGTGACATAGTCGGGTAGGAAGCTGATGAAGTTGCTCGGATACAGGACGTAGTAGTACACGCGCCCGAGGTCCTCGCGGGACAGCCCGGGGAAGGTCCGCCGGCGCGTCCTTCCGTCGGGGCTCAGGGTGCAGGCGCCGTCGACGAAGTCCATCCAGCCGCCGAACACAGGGCCCGTGCGGAGGTCCTCCTCCCCAGAGCGATACGGCGTGAGCCGGACGAGCTGGGGGTGCACCCCGGGGCAGTGGTAGCACTCGTTCGCGTTCTGGACGACGAGCTTCCAGTTGGCCGCGATCTCGTACACGACGCGGTGGGCACGCCGGAGCCGTTCGAGGGGATAGGGTGCGGCCCGCGCCCGCAGGTCCCCGAGGTACGCTGCCAGCGGCTCTGGCCGCGGGTTCAGGTTGAGGAAGAGGAAACCCCGCCAGACCTCTGCGCGGACCGGGTACAGGCCGTACGCATCCGGGTCGAAGGCCTCCGCGAGGTCCATGTGGGGCGACCCCGCAAGGTGACCCTGGAGGTCATAGGTCCACGCGTGGTAGGGGCACTGGAGGACGGACAGTCCGGAGCCGGACCCCGCCTCGAGGATGCGCGTGCCCCGGTGGCGGCACACGTTGTGGTAGGCACGGAGCGTCCCGTCCGCGTCGCGCAGGACGATGACGCCGGAGCCCGCGACCTCGTAGGTTCGGAAGTCCCCGGGGCTCGGGATCTCGTCGTCCCGCCCCACGCAGACCCACGAGAGGAGGAACAGGTTCCGGAACTCCCGGGCGAACACGCCGGGGTCCGTGAAGAGAGGGCCCGGCAGGGTCGCCGCGCGGCGGAGGGGACGGTCCACCGCGCGCAGCGCATCGGGCGTGTATGCGGTCTCCGCACGAACGGACTTCGAGGGCCCTCGCTGTCGGGATGCCATGGGATCGCCTCCTGGACGACGCCGGGAGAAGCCGGCGCAGGGCTTAATATTTCGGCCGGCCTAAGATGAAGATGACGCCGCGAGGCGCCTCCGGAGGGTCCGAAGGAAGGAATGCGCGGCCTTCCGGAAGTCCGGGTCGAGCGGCGCCGGCTCGTGCTCCTTGAGGACCCGCAGGGCGGCCGCATGGGCCGATTCGAGGACGGAGGGCGCGCGCGAGCCCTCCCCGCCCGAGGGCGAGCGGTCGAAGAGCGACGGCATGTACCACTCCACGCCCCGCCGCGCCATCGTGTCCCGGAGGGATCGGGGGTCCCCGAGGAAGTCGCCGTCCGGGCCCACCGCCTCGAGGAGCTCCAGGGAGAGGCTCTCCTCGTCCACCTGGACCCCCTGGGCGTAGCGATGCGCGTACCCCGCGATCTCGTGGTCGATGATCACCTGCTCGGGGCTCGTCGCATTGAACCCGCGGTACGAACCGAAGAAGAGGTCCACGAAGTCGGCGCCTGCGAGCATGGAGGCGAGGAGCGTCGTCCCCTTCTCCGCGGCCGCCTGGATGTCGTGGAGCTTCGCATCGGACTGCCCGAGAGACGAGCACGGGAGCCCGTAGGAGTGGGCGAGCTGCACGGACGCGGCGCCCAGGAGACCCGCTTCGGGACTCCCCACGACCGCGTTCCCGCTCTTCAGGTCCATCGTGCCGCTCACGCAGCCATAGATGAGCGGCGCGTGGCGGTTCACGAGCTGGGCAATCAGCGCGCCGCTGAGGATCTCCGCGTTCTGCTGGACCAGGGTCCCCGCGAGGCGCGCGGGTGAGGACGCCCCGGCGAGGTCGAGGCACGTGAGGAACACGGGCTGGCCCATCCGGGCGTACTCGATGAGCGTCTCGGTCATCATCCGGTCGTGGGTCAACGGGGCGATGGGGTCGCAGTAGCCCGCGAGCATGGGCCGCTTCCGCAGGGACTCCTCGCCGCCGGCGAGCAGCCGGGCCACCTCGAGGCCGTCCTTCGCCATGCTCCCGTCGAACGAGGGGCCCACGAGGACCTTGGACGTGTTCTCCAGGTCCCGCACCAGGGTCGCCACGTCCTGGTAGCCCGCGTCCTCGTCCGAGGCCCCGAACGAGACGGGCGTGAAGTTGATGTCCACGTACTCGAGCGCGTCCATGAGCCGCACGAGGTCGTCCCCGTCCTTCTGCGTGGCCGTCCGCGGGCGTCCGGTGGCGTAGTCGACGAACATCGTGCACGCCGACCCGGGACCCAGGCGCGTGCGACCGCCCTCTCCGACGCGGAAGCTCTTCGAGGCCTCTCGGGCGTGCCAGGTCCACTGCTTCGGGACCCCTCGGACCCCTTCCATGATGAGGGCCTCGGGGATGCGGACGCGGTCGGAACCCTCGGCCACGTCGGCGCCCGCCTCCTTGAGCAGACGCAGGGCGCGCGGCTCGCGGACCCGGACCCCGATCCGGTCCAGCACTTGGAGGGTCGCCGAGTGGATCGCCGCGATCTCGCCCCGGGACAGCACCTCGAGTTTCGAACGCAAGCTCCTCCGCCCCCGTCACGCGACCTGCAAGGGAAGGCGCGAGCCGCGAAAAAGGTTCCGTCCGGAGGCCGCCCGGCGGGGCGGGACGGGAGGACTCAGTAGAGGTGACACGAGACGATGACGCCAGGAGCCACCGTCTTGAGCGTCGGCTCCTCGAACGGGTGGAGGACGACCATCAGGCCGCCGCCCTCGGGCTGGATGGACTGGACCGCCTTGAGCGCGCGGTGCGATTCCGCCTTTTCGGTCACGAGGCCACGAAGCCAGGCCTCCAAGCCGTCGGGCGCGGGACGCCACGCGAGCGCGCCCGGTCCGTGGGGCGCCGCGCCGAGGAGGAACCTCGCGTCGTCCCCCACGGCGAGCTCCCGCAACGTGTCGAGCAGCTCCTCCGAGGTCCAGCCGCACTTCTCGAACGCGGCGGGGCAGCGAGGATGGAAGCGGCAGCCGGGCGGGATGTTGGATGGGTCGGGGCGCTCCCCCTTCAGAATCATCCGCTCGTGGCGGATGTCGGGGTCCGGGATGGGCACGACGGAGATGAGGGCCTTCGTGTACGGGTGCCGCGGGTTCGCGATCAGTTCCTCCGTGGGCCCCTCCTCGACGATCTTGCCCAGGTACATGACGCCGACGCGATCCGCGAGGACGTACGCCAGGCTCAGGTCGTGCGTGATGAAGAGGTAGGTGAGGCCGCGCTTCTCGCGGAGCTGCAGGAGCAACTCGACGATCTCCGTCCGGATGGAGACGTCGAGCATGGACACCGGCTCGTCCGCCACGACGAACTCGGGCTCGAGGACCAGGGCACCGGCGATGCCCACCCGCTGCCGCTGCCCGCCGCTGAGCTCGTGCGGATATCGCAGGAGGTAGTCGCGGGGCGGACGCAGCCCGGCCTCGGACACGGCCCGCTCCACCCGCGCCGCGGTCTCCGCGCGGCCCCGGGTGACCCGATTCACCAGGAGGGGCTCGGAGACGATGTCGTACACGGTGTGCCGCGGGTTGAGGGATTCGTACGGGTCCTGGAAGACAATCTGGAGGCGGGTCCGCAGCTTCCGCAGCCAGTCCGCCTCGACCCCGCGGCGGCGGTCCCAGTACCCCGCGAACAGCCCGGTGGCGACCCACGTGGCAAGCGCGGCGAGGAGGATCTCGAGGAGGGCGACGAAGAGCGTGTTCTCATCGAGGTAGTTCAGGTACCCCCCGGGGGACGTGGACAGCGCGGCCCCGAGGTCCGCAGGTCTCCCCGCGGCGGCCAGCGCGGCCGCGGTCAGGGCGATCTGGATGATCACAGTGGCGGGGATGGAGGCGAGGCTGAGGGCGTGGGGCAGGTGGCGGCTCATCTTCGTCCAGGGCAGCGTGCCCACGAGCCCGAGGACGACGCCGGCGGCGACGTAGCCGAGCAAGTCCAGGGAATCCTGGTGGATTGCATGGAGACCAAGGAGCATGCCCGTCCCCGCGAGGATGGCCAGGACGACGCCCGCGAGGCCGAACAGGAGGTTGGCGATCCAGTCCCGCGCGCTCCGCTGGGTCTTGGCCTGGTAGGTGAGGGACTTGCGCTTCCGCAGGTCCTCGCGGAAACCTGCGTCGTCCCCGGATTTCGCCGCGTCGAACCGGGAAATCTCCTCCGCGGTCGGCGAGAGGAAGACGTCGCCCCCGGTCGGCTCCACGAGCTGGAGGATCCCCTTCCCCGTGGTCGTCTTGCCGCAGCCGCTCTCGCCGACGAGGCAGTAGATCTCGCCCTTACCAATCGTGAGGTCGATGCCGTCTACCGCGCGGACGAAGCCGGGCTCCGATCGCCGCAGGGCGGCGACGAAGCCGCGGCGCTTGGAGAACCACACCTGGAAGTCGCGGAGGGCCAGGTACGGCTCGCGTTCGGTCATTCCCGCCTCTCCGTTGTGTTCAGGTGGCACGCGGCGCAGTGCCCGCCCCCCAGGTCGACGAGCGCGGGCTCCTCCTGCTCGCACAGGGACCACGCGAACTTGCACCGCGGGTGGAAGCGACAGCCCTGGGGCGGGTGGACGAGGCTGGGGATGTCCCCGGGGATGTAGGCGGGAAGGACGCGCGCGCCCTTGATGTCCGGGAACGCGGCGATGAGGTCCTTCGTGTACGGGTGCTTCGCGTTCTTGTAGACGTCCCGCACGCTCCCGGTCTCGACCATCTTGCCGGCGTACATGATCGCCATGGAGTCGCAGGTCTCCGCCATCACGGAGAGGTCGTGGGAGATCAGGATCATCGACAGGCCGAGCTCCCGCTTCAGCCGCTCGAGGAGCTCGAGGATCTGCGCCTGGATCATGACGTCCAGGGCCGTGACCGGCTCGTCCGCGATGACGACCTTCGGGTTGCACGCGAGGGCCATGGCGATCATCACGCGCTGGCGCATGCCGCCGGAGAACTCGTGGGGGTAGTCCGCGGCGCGGTCCTTGTGGATGCCGACGAGCTCGAGGAGCTCGCCGACGCGCTTGTTGGCGACCTCGTCGTCGACGCCCTCGTGGAGCTTGATCGGCTCCGCAATCTGGGCGCCGATCCTGCGGACCGGGTTGAGGGCGTTCATCGCGCCCTGGAAGATGATGGAGATGTGCTGCCAGCGAATCGTCCGCATCTGAGCGTCCCGGAGCTTCGTGAGGTCGTAGCCCTGGTAGTTGATCGACCCACTCACGATTCGTCCGTTCTTCGGCAGGAGACGCATGATCGACAGGGCAGCCGTCGTCTTGCCGCAGCCGCTCTCGCCTGCGAGACCCAGGGACTCCCCCTCGCCCAGCGAGAACGACACGCCGTCGACGGCGTGGACATCGCCCTCGGAGGTCGTGAACGCGACCTGTAGGTCCTTGACCTCTAGAAGCGGCACCGATTGCCCCCTTCCCCTTCGGACCACCTAATGCCGGGAGCTCCCGCGGGCAGCCAGCGGCCGCCTCCAGGGACCCCCGTGCGCGGGGATTGAGAGCGTGTTATAAACGTTTTTGCGGGCGCCCGACCGGGAGGAGACGATTCTCGATAGGGGGTGTGGCCACCTTTAGGCCGGCCTTCATGGCCCGGACCCGGAGCCGGGACGGACGAACCCGCTTGAGCTTCCGCACAGGCGTGCAGTAACGTCGACGAATCACGAAGCTCCGCCCGACGCGTCCCCTCGCCGTCCGCTCTCACGCACAGAAGGGACCGCCATGGAACCCAGCGCAGGTCCGCGCCGAGGACCCGGTGCATCCGGGCTCGCCGCCACCAAACCCATATGAACCCCCGGAGTGGTGCGTCGACCGGGAACCTGGTGGACCCCGCAGCCTTCGTCGCGACGATCTCGGACCTCGCCTCGAAGCGCGAGCCCTTCGCCGTCGCCTCCGTCGTGCGGACGGAGGGCTCGACCCTTGGGAAGCCCGGGTTCAAGATCGTCATCTCGAAGGAGGGGGACGTCGTCCACGGGACGCTCGGAGGCGGGTGCCCCGACGGGCCCATCGTCCAAGTGGCCCTGCAGACCCTCGGGACGGGGACGCCCCGCGTCGTGCGCGTCCACCTCGTGGACGTGACGAAGGCGGTCGAGGGAACGGTCGCGCCCGAGGGTCCGGACGACCTCTACGTGGAGACGAACTGCGGCGGGACCATGGAGATCTACGTGGAGCCGTACCTGCCGCCGAACCGCCTCGTCGTCGTGGGGCAGGGGGGTCGGGACGAACTCGAGGACGCCCTTGTCCACTTCGGCAAGCGGCTCGGGTACGAGGTCGTCGTGGTCGACCACCTCCCCGGGCTCACGGAGAAGCCCGACCAGCTCATCCAGGAGATCGACTACGACCTCGCGGAGTTCCCGTTCGGCCCCCGCGACGCGGTTGTCGTGCTGACGAAGGGGGGGCGGGACCTCGCGGTCCTGAAGGCTCTGTCCCGCGCCCGCGTGGGCTACGTGGGGATGCTCGCGAGCCACACCCGGACGCGGGAGAACGTCGATGCCCTGCGCGCGGGGGGCGTGCCCGAGTCCTTCCTGGCGTCGCTCCACGCGCCCATCGGGCTCGACATCGGCGGCCGGACGCCCGCGGAACTCGCCCTCGCCATCCTCGCAGAAATCGTCGCCGTTCGCAATGGCCGTGCACCTGCGCGGCATTGAGGACGTGGTCGCCGGGAACCCGGCGTCCTCCGAGCTCTCCGCTCAGGCCGTCCCGTCGGCCGCCATCTTCGCCGCGGCGGCCGCGACGGACCTCACGATGTTCTGGTAGCCCGTGCACCGGCACAGGTTCCCGGAGACCGCGGCGCGGATCTCGTCCTCGGTCGGCGACGGTTTCTCCTGGAGGAACGCGGTCGCGGCCAGGATGACCCCCGGGGTGCAGTACCCGCACTGGAGCCCATGGTTGTCCTTGAAGGCCTCCTGGATCGGGTTCATCTTCCCGCCCGCGGAGAGCCCTTCGATCGTCACGACGGCTGCGCCGTCGGCCTGGACCGCGAACATCGTGCAGGACTTGACCGGGCGGCCGTTGAGGAGGACCGTGCAGGCGCCGCAGTGGCTCGTGTCACAGCCCACGTGGGCGCCCGTGAGGCGCAGGTCGTCGCGAAGGAAGTCCACCAGGAGGAGCCGCGGCTCGACCTCCCTCTCCTGCCGCGTGCCGTTGACCGTGAGGGAGATGCGGTGGAGGCCGCGCTTGGGAGACGGCGCGGCCTGCCGCACGGCGACCGGCCGCGGCTTCACTGCGGCCCGGGACCTCGCGGGGCGCGCGGGTCTCCGGACCGGCT